>CAZBWD010000219.1:0-2529 GCA_964495585.1 uncultured Thermotogae bacterium | reverse complement strand
CCTAGGCCACACCCAGGTCCGCAGCTACTCCTCCCACAGTGGGTCTGGATACACGCCTGCGGCGACGAGCCCCGCGATCCCGGCCTTGACCCAGGTCTTGTCCTGCGGGTAGGTCACGCCGAACCACCGCTCCTGCGTCGGGAGGACGCGCACGCGCGCCCTGCCCTCTGCGACGAGATCGCCGACGATCTCGGGAAGCAGGAACTCCGCCTTGGGGTCGCCGGCCCTACGCAGGAACACGGGAAACCGCGCTTCGAGCTCGGCGAACAGGCTCGGGGTGAACCCCCACAGATTCATCGACACCGGACTCCTCACCGGGATCTCGATCCATGTCTCGCCGTCCTCCGAATAGCAGACCCGCTCGGAGAGCCGCTTGACCTTGTGCCGCTCGTGGATCTCTTGGAGGTTCCCCGCTCCATCCACTGAGCAGACCCCACGGGTGACGTGGCCGTACTCGGTCAGCGTGTTCTCGAGCACGTAGCCGACCATGCAGTAGTCGTACGTCTCCCCCGTGTCCCTGGCGCCCCGCAGGTAGTCGCAAAGCACCGCAAACGAGGAACGGCCATAGAAGTCGTCGGCGTTGATCACCGCAAACGGAGCGTCGACCATGCCCCGACAGCGCAGGACCGCATGCGCGGTCCCCCACGGCTTCTCGCGGCCGGGCGGCGCGGAGAACCCCGGCGGGAGGTCGTCGAGCCCCTGGAGCACGTACACCGTCTCGCAGCGGCGTTCGATCCAGCGGCCGACCCGCTCGCGGAACGCCTCTTCGATCTCGCGGCGCAGGACGAAGACCACCTTCCCGAACCCAGCGCCGAGCGCATCGTAGAGCGAGTAGTCGACGATGATCTCCCCATGCGGGCCGACGGGATCGATCTGCTTCAATCCGCCGTAACGGCTTCCGATACCGGCGGCCATGACGACAAGTGTGGGCTGAGGCATGAGACCTCCTGTCCGTCTCGGTTACCCACCATTCTATCGGCAGGCCCCCTTTCCCCCGCAAGGGGACAACGCCACAGGGCGGTTATAATCGCGAAAAGCCCAGCGCAGGAGGCCGACCCTGAATGCCAGACTCCTCAGCCTTGGAGTTGATCGACACCCACGCGCACCTCGATGCTTCCGACTACACAAGCGATCGGGCCGCGGTGATCGCCCGCGCCTACGGCGCGGGGATCGGGATCATCACCGTCGGAGCGGATCTTCCTTCGAGCCGGGAAGCGCTCGACCTGGCGCGACGGCACCGGGGGATCTGGGCCGCGGTCGGCGTGCATCCTCACGAGGCGAAGGCGCTCGACCGCAGGGCGCTCGACGAGCTCGAGCGACTCGCCCGTCAAGGGGCCGTGGCGATCGGCGAGATCGGGCTCGACTACTACCGCGACCTCTCCCCACGCTCCGCGCAGCGCCAGGCGTTCGTCGATCAGCTCGAACTCGCCCGTGGGCTCGACCGGCCAGTGATCCTCCACAACCGCGAATCGACTAAGGACCTCCTCGCCATCCTCCGCAAGCACCTCCCGCGCCGCGGGGTGGTCCACTCCTTCCTCGGGGACCGTGCCCTGGCCGACCGGTTCATCGCCCTCGGGTTGCACCTGGGGATCGGCGGGCCGCTGACCTTCGACAAGAACGAGCCCCTGCGCGAGGCGGTGAGCACCCTCCCCCTCGAGCGGATCGTCGTCGAGACCGACTGCCCGTATCTGACCCCGGTGCCCCACCGCGGCAAGCGAAACGAGCCGGCGTATGTGCGCTACGTGGCCCAGGAGATTGCGCGACTGCGGGATATGCCGTTCGCCGAGGTCGCAGCGGCCACCACGCACAACGCCCGCACCCTGTTTTCGCTATCGGCGTCGTGACAGCCTTCGTGCCGGGAGCCCGCAAGGCAGCCGTCGCGCCTTGGAACGGGACAGCAGCCTGCGCAGCTACTCCCCGTCGGACGTCCCCTGCGGGAAGAACCGATCGAGGATCCCCTTGAAGAGGTCTATCGTATTGGGTGCGGTCTGGACGGGGCTTTCGCCGAGGATCCCCGCCACGATGCGGTCCGCCTGCTGGCGGAGCGCCCCGTAACCCGAGGAAAGCGGGACTTCGCGAACCGGCGCAAGCGCCCCGATCCGCGCCGCGAGCTGGTCGGTCACCCCCTGCAGCTCGCGCTTGCCCTCCATCAGGAGCCCCTGGCGTGCGATCTCGAGGAGCGGTTTCTCGTAGTGGATCTGCGGCGCGGCGGCGCTCCCGTCGATGGCACTGCCGAACACGATGGGGACCTCCTGCGCGTAGCGGTTGATCCCCGCCACCGCGCTTCCCGTGAGCTGCGGTGAGAGACCGAACAGTGTCTGGTCCCCGCGCTGCGCCACCCGCAAGCCGTCCAAGACGAGAGACGCCTCTCCAGAGACCTCCTCGCCGGTGAGCGTCAGGTGGGCGGTGAGCGTGACACGGCCGGAGACGACGTCGAACGGCAGCGTCGTCCCGTAGAGCCACGAAAAGCGGGTGAGGCCAACGTCGCGCACCTCCAAGTCGTAGGTGTGTCTTGACACGTCTCCCCGG
>CAZBWD010000218.1:0-2549 GCA_964495585.1 uncultured Thermotogae bacterium | reverse complement strand
AACCTGACAGCATCGCCCTTTCCGCTGTTGTCACCTCGGGAAGTTCAGCCTAATGTGCATGCAGACGATGGGGATGGCGCTGGCTTCGACATCGCTCCCAAACGCCGTCTGCGCGAGGAGCGCCATCGACTACCTGTTCGGCCAGCCCGAAGCGTTCGACACCCTTGACCAGTTGGGACACACGGGGCTCCGAAGGGAAGCGCTGCCTGCCGCGGCGGTGTGGCGGCAGAACCTGCTCGTGGGGTTCACGCTCTACGCGCTCGGGCTCTTGCCGTTCCACGACGTGTTCCTCACCGCCCACCACGTCGGGTTGGGCGGAACCACGCCGAGAAGCGACGCCGTCCTGCGCGCTCTATCGTGTGGCCCGGTCGGAATCGGCGACGGGCCGGGGAGGATCGACCTGGGGCTCGTGCGCTCCCTCATCGACGGCAAAGGACGCCTGCTGCGGCCGGATCACCCGCCGTCCCCCGATCCGTCTACCCTGGGCGGACCGGTCGAGGCCTACCGGACCGAGCACGTTGCCAACGAAGCGCGTTGGGATTACGTGGTCCTCCTCAACACGACCGATCAGACGCAGCGCAGCGCGCTGCCCGCCGACCCAGCGGGAAGCGTGACGTGGGACATGCTCCGCCAGCGGATCGAGAGGCAGGAGGCCGTCGCGCTCGCGCCGGGGGAGATCGCCTGCGTCCTGGTCGCACCACGGCATGCGGAGATCGCCATCCTCGGGCTCCTGGACAAGCTCGTCCCCGCGCCACGCGGGATCCTGCGCTCGGCGACGAGACTGGACGACGGCTGGCGGATCGAGCTCGCGGCGCCCGGGGAACGGTTCGGGGTCTGGGCGCCATCGGAGGTGGCGGTCGCCGATCAGGACGGAAACGCCGTTCCTGCCTGGCGCAAATGGGAACTTGTCACGGTGGACGTCCCCGCCGGCATCGACGCATTAAGTATCACGAGGAGGTAGCGGAGCATGAAGAGGCCCCTGGGCATCGCCCTCGTTCTGGCGGGGGTCATCCTGGTCGGCGGCGCGGGGTTCGCGCGGCATCCGATCCGCGGCGCGGCCGGGTGATCGTCACCGTGCCCAAGGAGCTCCTGCCCTCGGTGGCCGGTTGGCACTACGTCCTCATCGCCTCGCAGGACGGCTACGGGGAGAATGACGTCCGCACCGACGGCTGAGCCGTGGGTGGGAGGCGGAAGCCCCGATCCGGTCTGGGCGCCGCAGGTCTACGACGTCTTGCTCCCGGCCGGTACCGACCAGAAGGCGATCTTGAGCGGCTTTTCGCCGGATTCGTATGCGGTACTCCTCCCGATTGCGGTCAACCCTTGAGTGAAGGGAGGTGATTTGCCGGAGCGTGTTCTTGCGAGCTACTGTGACAGACGGCGGTTTTGTGGCGTAGCTTAAGTTCAAGGAGGACTCAGATGAAAAAGCTACTGGTGCTGGTACTGATCGTCGCGTTGGCGGGCGTCTTCGCGGCGGCGCAGACGAAACTGACGATCTTCGCCGATGATACCCGCACGCCGCTCCTGCGCGACCTGGGGGCGCAGTTCACCGCGGACACCGGCGTCGAGGTCGACGTCGTGGAGTACGCGTGGAACGACCTGCGGTCGGCGTACGTCACTGCGACGCAGGCCGGAGAGGGCCCGGACATCGTGATCGGGGCGCATGACTGGGTCGGAGAGTACGTGGCGAACGGGCTGGTCGAGCCGGTCGACCTCGGCAAAAAGGTGGCGGACTTCAGCCCGGCGGCGCTGGAGGCGTTCACGGTGAACGGAGAGCTGTACGGCCTCCCGTACGCGTCGGAGAACCTGGCCCTGGTCTACGACAAGGACCTCGTGCCGACCCCGCCGCGCACCTGGGACGAGCTCCTCGCGATCTGCCGAGCGGTGTCCGATCCGGAGAAGCCGATGTACGGACTCGCCTTCCAGAACCAGGCCGGGAACTTCTACCAGTTCTTCCCGATGCTGAGCGCGGCGGGCGGGTACATCTTCGGCTACGACGACAAGGGCGCGCTGAATCCCTGTGACGTCGGGATCGCCAGCGATGGCGCGATCTTCGGCGCGACGCTCTACCAGTCGATGTTGAACGAGAAGCTCATCCCGAGCGGGGTCGACTGGGACACCCTAAACGCGCTCGTGGAAGGGCACAACGCGGCGATGTACATCACCGGTCCCTGGCTGATCAGTGCGATCAAGAAGGCGGGGATCAACTACGGGATCACCCAGATCCCGCCGATCAAGGGCCCCAACGGCGCCTACAACGTGCCGAAGGTGTTCACCGGTGTTCAGGGGTTCATGGTGAACTCGTTCAGCCAGAACAAGACGATCGCCATGGACTTCCTGTTGAACTACGTCGCGACGATGGACACGATGGTCGCCCTGATGAAGCTTGGGGATCGCGCGCCGGCGTACCTCCCGGCGGTCAGCCAGGCGGGGCCCGACATCCTCGCGTTCAGCCAGCAGGCGGCGTTCGGCGTCCCGATGCCGAGCATCCCGGCGATGGCGAGCGTGTGGCAGGAGGGAGGAAACGCCCTCGACCTGATCAACAACGGCAC
>CAZBWD010000217.1:0-2551 GCA_964495585.1 uncultured Thermotogae bacterium | reverse complement strand
CAGCCCCTCCAGGCACTCGAGGGTGCTGGTCTTGCCGGCGCCGTTCGGGCCCAGAAGGCCGAAGATCTCGCCCTGCCTCACCGCGAAGGAGATGTCCTCCACGGCGATGACGCTGCCGTAGGTCTTGCGCAGGTTCCTGACCGAAACGATGTTCTCGCTCATGCCTCCCAGCCAGTCGGCCGCCCACAGGCGGAACGAAGACGGCTGCACCCTCCTTACCCTGTGCGGGGAGGCACTTTATCCCATCCGGACGCCACCCGCCAGGGATCCTTCACCGGCAGGCACCCGAGGACATCGGCGACCGTCGCCCATCCCGTGCACGCTTGACAGGGGCGCCGCCTCGCCCTACACTGGCTGGATCATCAGCAAGAAGAGGTGGTCCCGATGACAGCACGACGTACCTGCACAGCGGTCCGACCGTTCGGCAGTCCACAGCGGCAGCCCAGCCTCCTCTTCCTCCAGAACCCGAACGCCCCCCGCGGGGCGCAACGCTAAGTTCCCTTCCCAACCACAAGAGACCGATCACGCCCGCAGCGGCCTTCATTGGGCGCTGCGGTGAAGCAAGCCAAAAGCGGAATGCCTGATTGCATTCCGGATTCATGGAGGATAGATACCATGCGTCTGATCACTGAGAGTCACCGCGTATCTGTACTGAAGATCAAATCGGAGATCATGCGGGCCGCCGGGGCGTTCCTCCGCACCGAGGGGTTCGTGGAGATCCTCCCGGTCATCCTGTCGCCGATCACCGATCCGTTGCACCACGAGACGTTCGACGGGGGAGTCAACTACTACGGAAAGACCTTCCAGCTCACCAAGAGCATGATCTTCCACAAGCAGATGGCCCTGCGCACCGTGCCCAAGATCTTCTGCTTCTCCCCCAACGTCCGAATGGAACCGGCGGAGCGTGCGGCCGCGGGCCGCTACCTCGCGGAGTTCGTCCAGCTCGATCTCGAGGTGAGGGAGGCGTCGCGCGATGAGATCATCGGCCTGGGGGAGCGGCTCCTGATCGCCGTCCTCGAGGCGGTCGCCACGGCCTGCCGCGAGGAGCTGTCGCTCCTTAACCGCCCTTTGCGGATCCCACAGGCACCGTTTGTCCGCATCCCGTACCAAGAGGCGGCCGTGCGGTTCGGCGAGCCGTTCGACGATGCGCTGTCCGCAAGCCTCACCGCTCCGGTGTGGGTGATCGACTTTCCCCGCCGGGTGCGCGAGTTCTACGATCGTGAGGATCCGAACCGGCCGGAGGTCCTCCTGGACATGGACCTGGTCTACCCGGAGGGGTACGGGGAGGCACTCTCCGGCGGCGAGCGGGAATACGAGAGCGATCGGATCCTTGCCCGGGTCCAACGGGACGGGATCCCGCCGGCCCGGTTCGCTAGCTACCTCGAGGAGATCGGACAGGCCGCACCGCGGTCCGCGGGATTCGGGATCGGCATCGAGCGGTTGACCCGCTACATCGCCGGTCTCGACCGGATCGAGGATGCCCGGCTGTTCGCCAAGGTCCCCGGAAGGACCGACGTGCTCTAACCGGCCCTGTGGGCTGCCGGCACACCGGCTTGGCGGCGATCGCCGCGCCCCGAGGGCGCGGTTGACGCCGCGGCGGGGATCCACTAAGAAGAGGGAACTCAGATCCGAGCTCCAAGGGGGACCATGAGGCGACTCGTCCTGTTGCTCGTCCTGTTTCTCCTTGGCCTCTGCGTCCTGGCCGCTGCCCAGGATCCACAGGCGCTGATCGTAAAGGCGAACGAAAGCTACGACCGGTTCGGCAAGCCGTTCGATCTTTCACCCTACGAGACCGACCTGCGTCAAGCGATCACGCTCTGGCAGGAGGCCCTGCCGCTGCTTCCGGCCGACGCCGTCCAGACGAAGGCCCAGGTGCTGAACCACCTTGCCGAAGGCTACTTCGAGCTCGCGGAGGGGTACCTCACCACAACGAAGGACAAGGAGGCGGCCTACGAGCAGGGCAAGGACGCCGCCCTCGCGAGCCTCCGCCTGGACCCATCGTTCGACCTCACCCAAGCGAAGGACGGGTTCCGCGCTGCGCTTTCGGGGAGCCGTGACGTGGCGGGGATCTTTTGGTACGGCAACGACCTCGGCCGTTGGCTGAACCACCACGTCCTCACGGCGATCACCGGCGGGATGCAGGATGTCCTGGCGAGCTTCGAGCGGGCCGTCGCGCTCGACGAGACCTACCTCGGCGGCGGACCGCAGCGTTCGCTCGCCTGCTTCCTTGCCCAGGTCCCAGGCGTGCTCGGCGGCGACCTCGAGGCGGCCAAGGCCGCTTTCGAGCGGGCGATCGCACTCGACCCCGGCTTCATCGAGAACTACGTCGACTACGCGGAGTACTACGCGAAGCCGAAGAAGGACTGGGACCTGTTTACAAAGCTTCTCGACACGGCGCTCGAAAAGGGCAAAGACGAAGGCACCGTGGCGGAGTGGCCGTTCTACAACGCCCTCGCGCTGAAACGGGCCCAAACGCTGCGGCAAGAGAAGCCGTAGCAGAATCGGGTAGGAGGGGGCTTCACAGCCCCCGTCCTCCCACACCACCGGACAT
>CAZBWD010000216.1:0-2568 GCA_964495585.1 uncultured Thermotogae bacterium | reverse complement strand
CGCCATCATCGCCCGATTACACGACGCTGGGCTGAGGAAGAGCGACAAGATCGCTCTGTACATGGGCAACTGTCACCATTACCGGGAGATGTTCTGGGTGGCTGGGAAGGCCGGATTCGTCCTGGTCCCGGTGAACGGCCGACTGCGGCCCAGGGAGATCCTCCACATCATCAACGACTCGGAGGCGAAAGCCCTGGTGATCTCGGAAGGGTACCGGCCCGTCATCGACGAGATCAGGTCGGAGCTTCTCACTGCTCGTCAGTTCTACAGCGTGGATCCCGACGTCGACGGCTATGCATACCTGGGGACGTCGGCGGAGGACTACCCGACGCACGATCCCGAGGTGAGCCTGACCGAGGACGTCCTCCTCTGGTTTCAGTACACCAGCGGAACCACCGGCCTGCCGAAGGGCGCCATGCTCACCCAGGGCGTTGCGGGAGCCATCGTCGAGATCTGTCACAGCGCCATCAGGGACAAGGTCCACTTCGATCAGGACACGCGGGCGCTTCAGATCCTCCCTTCCTACTCGTTCTCGGGCGCCGCCTACGACATCCTCTACCAATGGATCGGCGCGAAGACGGTGATCATGGAGAGGTTCGACCCTTCCCGCATGATGGCCTTGATCGAGCAACATCGAATCACCGACTGTCACATCGTTCCGGTCATTCTCAACTTCCTGCTCGATTCGCCCGATTTCGGGGAATACGACCTCAGCAGCCTGAAGTGCATCACCTACGGGGCCGCCCCCATGGCCCCCGCGCGCCTGCGCGAAGGGATCGAGAAGATCGGGCCCATCTTCATGCAGGACTACGGCGCCTCGGAGGCAGGCGCGCTCACCATCCTCGATATCGAAGATCACGTCGTCGAGGGTCCACCCGAGAAGGTGAAGCGTCTGGCCTCCTGCGGAAGGCCGATTCCCGGTGTCAGCGTCAAGGTGTTGAACGAGATAGGAGAGGAGGTCGAGCCGGGCGAGATCGGCGAGTTGACGACGAAGAGCCCCATGGTCATGAAGGGGTACTGGAAGATGCCCGAGGAGACGGCGGCGAGTCTCAAGGATGGGAGGTTCCACACCGGCGATCTCTGCACGGTGGACGAGGAAGGCTACATCTACGTCAAGGATCGCAAGAAGGACATGATCATCAGCGGAGGCTACAACATCTACCCCTTCGAGCTGGAGAGCGTTCTCCAGGAACATCCCGCGGTCGCGGATGCCGCCGTCTTCGGGATTCCCGATGAGCAGTGGGGTGAGGCCGTCTGCGCCCAGGTGGTGCTCGGCGCGGGAATGAAGGCGACCGAGGACGAGCTCATCGAGTTCGTGAAGGAGCGTCTGGCCAGCTACAAGAAACCCAAGAAGATCGAATTCGTGGATCAGCTCCCGAGGACGCTGAGCGGCAAGATCCTCAAGCGAGAGCTGCGGGAGAAGTACTGGCAGGGTCGGGAGCGAAGGGTCTAGCCCCCCACCGCGCGGGAGAGCGCCTCACCGGTCTCGTCGACCAGGCGCCGAATCACCTCGGCCGCCGAGGGCACGTCGTGGATCAGGCTCGAGCTCTGGCCCGCCGCCATCGCGCCGATGTCGATCTTTCCCTCGCGGCGGGCCGCCAGGTAGGGGTCGGTGCCGAGCCACTCGGCGATCACGCCCAGCTGCATCGGGAACGGTTGGATCCTCTCGATCAGCTCCGGAGCCTCCCAGGCCTCGGTGGTGTCGTTCTTGATCACACGGCAGGGCTTGCCGCTGAAGCAGCGGGTCCGCGTGGTGCTCTCCTCGTCGATCTCGACGATCCGCTGCTTGTAGGCGTCGTGGGCATAGGCCTCCTCACAGGCCACGAAGCGCGTACCCATCCAGACTCCGATCGCCCCCATGACCAGCGCCGCTGCGATTCCGCGTCCATCGCCGATGCCGCCCGCGGCCACGACGGGAACATCCACGGCGTCGATCACCGCGGGCAAGAGCGTCAGCGTGCCGATGCGTCCGGTGTGTCCACCGGCGTCGTAGCCCTGCGCCACCACCACGTCGACGCCGCTCGCGGCGACCCGAATCGCGTTTCGCGTGTTGCCGACCAGCGACAAGACCTTGATGCCCAGCCCGTGGGCAGTGGGGACCACGGGCCCGGGGTTGCCCAGGCCGCTGGCCAGAACCGGGACCCGCTCCTCGAAGACGACGTCGATCTGCGCCTGCACCTCGCGCGTGAAGGCCGCGGCTGCCTCCCCGGCCGGGGGGCGACCGATGGTCGCGAACAGGATGTCGACGCCGAAGGGCCGGTCCGTCAGGTCCCGGACCTTCTTGATCTCTTCGCGGAGCCCGTCGGCGCGGAGCGACGCGGCGCCGATCACGCCCAGGCCGCCCGCCGCGGAGACCGCCGCTGCCAGCTCGCCGCGCGCCACGTATCCCATGCCCGCCTGGATGATCGGCACCTCGATGCCCAGCATGTCACAGAGGGGTGTCTGAAGACTCGGATGCACTGTCGGACCTCCCGGCCGGTTCCCCTGACAGCATAGCTGCTTGCCCAGCGAGGTCGCCGGTCGACGCTCGGTCGCCGGCGGATGGACCTTCCGCTATAAGGACGAAGT
>CAZBWD010000215.1:0-2584 GCA_964495585.1 uncultured Thermotogae bacterium | reverse complement strand
GAGGAGCTGACCCACATGGAGGAGCGGATCCTCCGCCGGGAGGATCGGCTCGGCAAGAAGTCCAACTACCTCGAGCAGATCGAGGACTCGCTGCGCAAGGATGAGGAAGAGCTCGAGGCGATGAGGGAGACCGGCCTGCGCCTGCTCGCTGCAGGCAAGGCCCGGTTGGAGGAGATCGCGGGCTGGACGCAGCAAGAGGCCCGCGAGCAGCTCCTGAGGGTGGTGGAGAGCGAGTCGCAGCGGTTCTTCTCGCGCAAGCTCGACGAAGTGGAGCGGCACACGCGCGAGGAGGCACAGCAACGGGCGGTCGAGATCATCGCCACCGCGGTCCAGCGCTACGCCGCGGAGTACGTGGAGGAGCATACCGTCAGTTCGGTCGCCCTGCCCTCGGAGGAGTTCAAGGGGCGGATCATCGGCCGCGAGGGACGGAACATCAAGACGTTCGAGGCGCTGACCGGCGTGGAACTCCTGGTCGACGATACACCGGAGATGGTGGTCCTCTCCTCCTTCCACCCGCTACGGCGGGAGGTGGCGCGGATGGCCCTGTCCCGCCTCATCGAGGACGGCCGGATCCACCCCGCTCAGATCGAGGAGAAGGTGCAGCGGGCCAAGGCCCGCCTGGCGGAAGGGATCAAGGAGGAGGGGAAGAAGGCGGCGTTCGACCTGGGGATCGACCTGCACCCTGAGCTGGCCGCCCTCCTCGGCCGGCTGAAGTACCGCACGAGCTACGGCCAGAACCAGCTCGCCCACTCGATCGAGGTGAGCTGGATCGCGAAGATGTTGGCCGACGAGCTGGGGTACGACGCGGCGAAGGCGAAGC
Organism: uncultured Thermotogae bacterium; assembly: GCA_964495585.1. Lineage (GTDB taxonomy): Bacteria > Bipolaricaulota > Bipolaricaulia > UBA7950 > UBA9294 > CAZBWD01. Next base: position 1,764 of record CAZBWD010000215.1, on the reverse strand, counting down.
GGGCCGGGCTGCTCCACGACATCGGCAAGTCCGTCGACCACGAGGTGGACGGGCCGCACGCGCTGATCGGCGCCGACCTCGCGCGGCGTTACGGTGAGGGGCCGGCGGTCCTGCACGCGATCGCCGCACACCATGAGGACATCGAACCGTCCAGTGTGTTGGACGTCCTCATCCAGGCGGCGGACACCCTCTCGGCGGCGCGGCCCGGCGCGCGCCAGGAGACGTTCGAACGCTACATCCAGCGGCTGAAGGATTTGGAAGAGCTGTGCCGGTCCTTCCCTGCGGTCCAGGAGGCCTACGCCCTCCAGGCCGGCCGTGAGGTGCGCGTCATGGTCCAGCCGGACCGCGCCAGCGACGAGATGGCCTCGAAGCTCGCCTACGACATCGCGCGGGCGATCGAGGGCGAGCTGAACTACCCCGGCGAGATCAAGGTGAATGTCATCCGGCAGACCCAGTTCACGGAGAGTGCGAAGTAAGGACGGTGAGGAGAGTAAGGAGGCCGACGATGGATGTCCTGAAGGTTTCTTCCGTGTCGAGCCCGGGGGCGGTGGCCGGCGCGATCGCGAACAGCATCCGGGAGTTCGGGGAGGCGGAAGTCCAGGCGATCGGGCCGCGGGCGGTCAACCAGGCGGTGAAGGCGATGGCGATCGCCCGGGGGTACCTGGCGACGAGCGGCGTGGACCTCTACTTCATCCCCGGGTTCTCGAGCGTGTCGATCTCCGAGGAGGAGCGCACGGCGATCCTCTTCTTGATGAGGACACGCCACCCGGTGCTGCGGGCCCAGGACACTGCCGCGCAGTAGGGCCGGGACGGTCCGCTGAGGGTCTTGCCCGGCTCGAGCGGGCTCGTTATCATCTGCATCTCCAAGCCCGTCTAAAGGAGTGACCAGGACGATGTACCGTTTCTTCGAACGACATAAAAAAACCATCATCTGGGCGATCGTGGTCGCCTTCGTCCTCGGTGGGATCGGCCTGTTCGGCCTGAACCAGTCGGGGGTGTTCAATCAGAAGTCGAACGCGTCGCAGGGACAGGCCCTCGCGGCAACGGTGAACGGGACGAAGATTACCACCGCGGCTCTGGACAAGGCCACGACGAACCTTCAGAACCACTACGTGCAGTACTACAAACAGCTGGGACAGGACACGAGCACGCTGTTCGACGGCGCGAGCGGGGCGATGCTCAAGATGTCCGTCGAGGCGAGCGCCCTGCAGGCGCTGATCCGCGATGCGATCTACGCGCAGCAGGCCAGGATGTACCACGTGTCGGTCTCCTCGCACGACGTCGATGCGGCGTTCACGCAGCAGTACAACAACCTCTTGAAGCAGTACAGCCTGACCGAGGCGCAGCTGACGTCGTATCTCAGCGGCCAGGGGGAGACGCTCGCCCAGTTCAAGAAGAACATGCGGGCAAGCGTCGAGGCCCAGTTGCGGAACACGGCGCTGCAGAACGCCGTGGCGGGGACGATCAACCCTACGGACGCCGAACTCCAAGCGTACTTTGAGAAGCACATCGCGAACTACAACGTGCCCGAGGAGATCCAGGCCTCGCACATCCTCGTCGCCGACCAGGCGACGGCGGACAAGCTCTACAACGAGCTTGAGAAGGGCGCCGACTTCGCCACCCTGGTGAAGGAGTACTCCACCGACACCTCGACCAAGGACAAAGGCGGCGACCTCGGATGGTTCTCGCGCGGGAAGATGGTCAAGGCGTTCGAGGACGCCGCGTTCGCGCTGAAGAACGTGGGGGACATCAGCAAGCCGGTGA
>CAZBWD010000214.1:0-2597 GCA_964495585.1 uncultured Thermotogae bacterium | reverse complement strand
ACCTTGCATGAGAACCTTGGCCCCCTTCATGCTCATCTTGCGCGAGACAACTCTCTGACTTGGCAAGTTGCCGCAGCGCTCGTGAAGGTCCCTCCGTTTGGGTCCCTTGAACGCGCGACGGGCATGCGGTCAGGGCTGCTTTACGACCCAGGCTTCAGCGAAGAGAGCGTAGAGGTCAGTCCCTGCCGCGCAGTGTGCCGCACTTCACAGGGCCTGGATCCGTGCGTATGATGCCCGAGAAGGAACTGCAATGGAGAGGAGAAGAGAGGAACAGGCCGAACTGCAGGACGAGCTGCGCGCCCTGCGCCGGCGAGTTGAAAAGCTGGAACGGCGGAACGCGGAGCTCGAGGAGGCGAGGGAGCGGCTACAGATCCTGTTCGAGCATGCGCTCGACGGCTACTACCTGAGTGATCTCAAGGGAACGTTCGTGGATGGCAACGCCGCAGCCGAGCGGATCACCGGCTACAAGAGAGAGGGCCTGATCGGCAAAAGCTTCCTCAACTTGGATCTTCTCTCGGCTGCCGACCTCGCGCGGGCTGCCCGCCTCCTGGAGAAAAACCTTCTTGGGCAGTCGACCGGACCGGATGAGTTCACGCTTACCCGTAATGACGGCTCCCAGGTGACCGTCGAGGTTCGGACTCACCCCGCGACGATCGGCGGCCGCCGCTTGGTTTTGGGGATCGCCCGGGACGTCTCGGTGCGAAAGCGGGTTGAGGCGGCGCTGCACGAGAGTGAGGAGCGCTTTCGGGATCTGTTTGACAACGCTAACGATCTAATCCAGAGCGTGACCCCGGACGGGCGGTTCCAGTACGTGAACGGGGCATGGCTCGAGCGGCTGGGATACAGCAGAAGCGAGATCGATGGCCTTACGCTCTGGGATGTTGTACACCCGGACAGTCGCGAGCACTGCAAGGCGGTCTTTCAGGCGGTCCTCTGTGGGCAGGCGGTGGGCCGTGTGGAGACGGCATTCGTCGCGAAGGGTGGCGAGCGGATTCCTGTGGAGGGGAACCTGAATTGCCGTTTCAGGGACGGGCAGCCGGTCGCGACGCGTGGCATCTTCCGCGATGTCACCGAGCGCAAGCGGTTCGAGGAGAAGCTGGAGCTGATGGCCCGCTGCGACCCGCTGACGGGCGTGTTCAACCGGTATGCGCTTGAGGAACTCCTTCGGTTGGAAGCCGATCGATCAGCTCGGTATGGGCATTCAATCGGATTCCTCTTGATCGACGTCAACCGGTTCAAGGAGACCAACGACCGATTTGGGCACCTGGTGGGGGACAAGGTGCTTCGAGAGGTGGCGAGGGTCCTCCGGAACCACGTTCGGGGGACCGATGTCATCGTCCGTTACGGCGGCGACGAGTTCCTCGTCATCCTGCTCGAGACCGACGGTGAGACCGACCTCGTCAAGGACCGCATCTTGGCGGAGGTCGCGCGCAGGAACGAGACGAACCCGCTCCTGGAGTTCCCGGTGACCCTCGCCATCGGAAGTGTGCATTGGGATCCGGGAGGCGGCAGGTCCCTCGAGGAGGTCCTCGCTGAGGCCGATCGGATGATGTGCGAAGACAAACGCAGGCGTACCGCTAACTGACGGTGGCCGGTGCATGAGATGCGCGGCGATCGGACCCTTCGCAGCGCCCCTGGAACGCCACGAACTCCATCGTGCAGGCCGGTGTGAAGTTCCCCGGACGGATGAAGAGCACGGGCCGCTTCCTCTTAGGGTCGGACGCCCTTGTCGGTGGCTGGGGAAGGCCGGGATGCCGTGCTATACTGCCTTGGCAAAGGGAGGTTGTCATGCCCGAATTCGCATCGCCGTTCTCAGGACTTGCGAGCGGCAGGAAGCTGACGCACGCAGAGCTCGTCCGCGCGGTCCGCTACGTGGTGGCGGCGGAGTACGAGGCGATCCAGCTCTACATGCAGCTTGCCGAGTCGACCGACAATAAGCTTGCCGTCTCCGTGCTCAAGGACATTGCCGACGAGGAGCGGGTCCACGCGGGAGAGTTTCTGAGGCTGCTCCGCGAGCTCGCGCCTGATGAAGAGAGGTTCTACAAGGAAGGCGCCGACGAAGTGGAGGAGGAGATCGACGCGCTGCACCGCGGCTGACCATCGGAACGTTCATCTGCGAACGCCTTCGAGGCGTACCCCGGACGCTTCTTATGCATCTATCGCCATGATCCAGGGATCCATTCCTGGAGGCTGGGTTTCTCTGTACACTGCGCGCATGGTTCGGATGGGGAGTGCTGTGGTCCGGCGGTGCCGTGTGGCGGGGCTCGCCGCTTGCCTGAGCCTTGTCATGGGCCTGGTTGTGCACGGCAGTGAGATCGCGGTCTTGATGAGCGGCGCAGGTACAGCGGTCATCGACCTACCCGGCCTCGTGATCTCCGGAACCCTCACCGCACGCATCGAGCAGACGGGCTCGCTCACGGCCTCGCAACGGCGGACCGAGTTCGTTGCGGAGGGTGAATGCCTTGGCACGGGGTACCGTGACTTCGTGTCGGCAACGACCGAGATCTGGGCCGCATACCGAGCCGAGGGGACCACCGCGGCCGGCTAGTGTCGCGTCGCCTTAGTGGATGGACAAGTGGGAAAGAACGTGGTATGCT
>CAZBWD010000213.1:0-2598 GCA_964495585.1 uncultured Thermotogae bacterium | reverse complement strand
CCGCAGCTTCGGAAGCGACACCAGGTAACGGGCCGCTTGCACGGAAAACCCGGGCTGCCTAGCGACATAGCGCTCCGGGTCGGTCCGCCGCAACCTGGAGAACCCGGTGTGAACAAGCAACAGGTCCGCGTTCAGAAGTAGCTTCTCGTGCGGTTTCAAGTCCTCGACGCTAAGTTCCTCCTCGTCCGCTTTGGGGATCTCGAGGAGCAGCGGGTGATCGAAGACGAAGTCCGGTAGAGTGTAGGCGCCGAGCTTCGCCCCGTCAGCGGCGACGTGAAACGGCGTGTCGACGTGCGTCCCCGTGTGCACGAACGCGTCGAGGAAACTCGTGTTGTTGTAGGAACCCCACCGCACGCCTTCGCGCTTCGGACCAGCGGGCGGCGGAGTCATTCGCGACCGCGGCCGCAACCGCGGCGCAGCGATGCCTGCCGGCGCGACAATACTCGCCTCGTCAAGCGGATACGAGAACTGGACGATCATCTTGCCCCCTTTCTTCCTGGCCTTGCTTCCGCAACCGCTCGCGGCCTCAGTCGCACGATATCATGTCCAACAGAGGATGTCAAGATATAAGCTTGAGCCTACATCTTGACATACTGTCAGGATGTCAATATACTGCTGAGCGAGGGATTGGCGGCGTGGTCGCCAGAGATCGAAGGCTTCAAGGCAGGGCCCAACACGACTGAGGAGGCGAAGGTCTCCGTGGATCAAGCGAGGGGCGACAACGGGCTTCCGGGATTCGCTGCGGAGGTGAAGGCACAGCTGATCGGGCAGTCTTCCATTCCGCTCTACCACCAGCTGTTTCGGATCCTGCAGCGTTATGTTGAACGGGCCGAGCTTCACCCCGGCGATCGGTTCCCCGCCGAGGAGACCATCTCTCGGCACTTTGGGGTGAGCCGACCGACAGCGAGCCGCGCGGTCCAGGAACTTGTCAGCCACGGTTGGCTTCAGCGGGAGCGGGGGCGCGGCACCTTTGTGCAGGCGCAGCCAATCGTCGATCTGACCCTCTTGAGTGAGCACCTCAGTCTGACCGAGCAGTTTCCGCCGGATGCCGCGCTCGAGACACGACTCATCTGTCGCCAGGTCCTGACGCAGCATGCCCAAGCAGCAAACGTCCTTCGGCTTCCAGAGACAACGGAAATCCTCTACTTGCGCCGTCTGAGACTGGTAGGCGGCCGGCCGGTCATGGTCTGCGACGCGTACCTGCCCGCGGATCGGTTCCGCGATCTGGATCGCAGGACGTTCGTTCGCGGCAGTTTGTACGCAACCCTCGAGGAGAAGTACGGGTTTACCGTGGAGCGCTCCGAGCGCCGCGTCGAGGCCGAAGAAGTCGTGGATCAGGACGTCGCGGATCTGCTAGGCGTCCCGCTCCTGACCCCGATCCTTCTCCTCACGGGTCTCACATTCGTACGGGGCGAGCCGGACCCCATCGAGTTCATGGTCTCGCACGTACGGGAACGCGTGGCGTTCAAGAGCACGGTTCGACGGAGGGAGACTCGTGCCTGATCCGGCAAGACGCTCACAGGGCGACGCACCCGCCGCCCCTGGCAACGCGCCCGTATCCGGGCCGACGCTCGTGGAGATGCGCGGCATCTCCAAGCACTTCCCTGGCGTGCAGGCAGTGGACAACGTCGACTTCGATGTACATGCCGGCGAGGTTCACGCCCTGCTCGGAGCGAACGGGGCGGGCAAGTCCACCCTGATCAAGATCCTTGCGGGCGTCTATCAGAAGGACGCCGGCGTGGTCCGTCTACGGGGCCAGGAGTGCGAGATTCGCAGTCCGCGCCACGCCCAGGGGTTGGGTATCGCGACCATCTACCAGGAATACAACCTCGTCCCTGACCTATCGGTCGCTGAGAACGTTTCGCTCGGTCACCTGCCGCGCGGCTCGAATCTCCTGACGCGCTTGTTTGTCGACCGCCGACAGATGGTCCGCAAGACCGAGGCGATGCTGTCCGCACTGCAGGTCGACATCCCGCCGACCACGATGCTCCGCCGTCTCGGCGTAGCGAAGCAGCAGATGGTGGAAATCGCCAAGGCGCTCGCGCTTGATTCGGAGATCTATATCATGGACGAGCCCACCGCCGCCCTCAGTTCGCAGGAGATCGATGAGCTGTTCCGCGTCGTGCGTAGCATGAAAGAGCGGAGTTGCGGCGTCATCTACATCTCCCACCGCCTAGAGGAGGTCGGGCAGATCGCGGATCGCGTGACGGTGATGCGCGACGGCCGCGCGGTCAGCACGCTGCCCGTGGCGGAGGCGGGGACCGACCGCCTCGTCGAGCTCATGGTCGGGCGGACGATCCACCGGGCAGCCCGCCGTGCGACGTGTGCACGGGGGGACGAGCTTCTGCGGGTCAAAGGTCTAACGCGGGAGCCGGCTTTCGAGGACATCAACTTGCATGTCTGTCAGGGAGAGATCGTCGGACTGGCCGGAGTCATGGGGTCGGGACGGACGGAGGTCGCCCGCGCCATCATCGGCGCCGACCCAATCGACGCTGGGGAGATCTACATAAGAGAAGAAAAGGTCGCGGTTCGCTCACCGAGCGACGCGGTGCAGCGGGGGGTGTGCTACCTGCAGGAGGACCGCAAGACACTCGGTCT
>CAZBWD010000212.1:0-2605 GCA_964495585.1 uncultured Thermotogae bacterium | reverse complement strand
CTCGTCCAGACATGCCTCAGCATACCACGTCCCTTTCTTCTTGTCCAGCCACTAAGCCGACGAGACACTAGGAGAGACTTGTGTTGCCCACACCCTTTACGTGCGGATTCACACGGATCAGGAACTCTATGGAATGGGCGAGGCGAACCTATTCACCCCCATCGTATCCGAAACGCAAGAGACTGCGCTCGGCGCCTCTCGGGACCTCGGGGCACTGCTTCTTGGAAAGGATCCCATCGATGTGAAGAGCCGCGTGAGGGAGATGCGGAGGTTCATGCCCCAGAACCCCACGACACGCTCCGCCTTTGACATGGCCTTGCATGATCTGGCGGGCAAAGCCGCCGACCTGCCGCTCTATGCGCTGCTCGGCGGTCCGCGCCGGGTCATCGTGACGGACAACACCGTGGGGATCGACACGCCTGCGGCGATGGTCGAGCACGCCTTGGAACTGAAACGCCGAGGGTTTCCGGCAGTGAAGGTGAAGGTCGGCACTACACCCGAGGAGGGCGTTGAGAAGATCGGGCAGATCCGCGAAGCCATCGGACCGGCTCTCCCCATCCGAATAGATGCAAACCAGGGGTGGAACCGCGCTGGAGCTATCAAGGCGCTGAAAGGAATGGAGACGCTCGGCGTCGAGTACTGCGAGCAGCCGGTCCCGGCGTGGGACCACGAATCCCTCCGGGATGTCCACCAGCAATCCCGGATCCCCATCATGGCCGATGAGTCCGTCTTTGACGAGCACGACGCGCTGAGACTCGTCGCGATGAGAGTGTGCGACTACCTGAACATCAAACTGGCGAAATCGTCCGGGATTCGCATCGCACTCCGCATCAATGCGGTAGCGGAGGCCGCCGGCGTGCAATGCATGGTCGGCTGCATGACCGAGTCTCGCCTTGGTCTGACCGCGGCGGCGCATCTCGCTTCCGCCTGTTCGAACATCGTTTTTGCTGACCTGGACGGCGCAGACATGCTCAAGGAAGATCCGGTGATCGGGGGGATGATCTATGGGGAGAAGGGCCAGATCCACGTGCCGGAAGAGCCAGGGCTAGGAGCCGATGTCGACCCCGCGTTGCTCGAAGAACTGGACTCGTTCTCCGTGGGATGAACGCGAGGGCCGACCTGCGACGTTGAACGCCACAGACATAGGCGAGGCTCGCGCTCAGGAGGGTCGATGAGTTCGAACACCAAGCACATGGGATCTCCGATCGGGTCCCGTATGATCATCAACGGCCGGGAGGTCGACTATTACTGCGGCACCAGCTACTACGCCCTCCATGGTCATCCGCTGATGATCCAGGCCGCCTGCGACGTTCGGAAGTACGGCCTCAGAGCGGCGACAGGCGCTTCGGTCCCCGCTATCGAGGAAGTCTCCGAGCAGGCATGTGACTTCTTCGACGCGGAGGCCGCCACCTACGTCGTCTCCGGATACCTCGGCGCCATGATCCTCGTGCAAGCGCTGAGAGAGGACTACGATGTCGTACTCGTCGACGAATCGTCTCACTACAGCGTGTTCGATGGCCTGCGAGCTTCCAACACGACGGTCGTCCGCTTTCGCCACCTCGATCCCGAGAACCTCAAGCGGAAGCTCGCGGCTCACGTCCGCCCGGGACAGAGTCCTCTCGTCATGACCGACGGCGTGTTCCCCACAACCGGAAGCATCGCTCCTCTGCCTGCTCACGCCAGTGTGCTGTCCCATTACACCCGGGGCCTCCTCTGCATCGACGAGTCCCACGGAGTGGGGGTCATCGGGAGAAGGGGGCGGGGAACATTCGACTACTTCGAAATGGAGGGAGACGGACTCCATTTCACGGGCACGCTCAGCAAGGCGTTCGGCAGCATCGGCGGGATCATTCCAGGAGATCGATCTCTCACGGAGAAGATCCGCAGGAACGCGCGGATCCTCGTCGGCGCATCGCCGCCCCCCCGTGCCCGCGGTGGCGGCGACGATGGGAATCCGTACCCTGAAGGAGCATCCCGAGATGCGAGAGGCCCTGTGGCACAACGTCTCCATCCTGAGGCAGGGACTGCAGTCGCTGGGGTTCAACATCCCGCATTCGCCCGTCCCCATTGTCAGCATCTGAGGACGTACGACGGTCGACCTGAGACACGTCCACGAGGCGCTCGATCACGAGAACGTCGTTACTCTGTACGTTCCCCCGAACGGGTACTCGGATGCTCCGGACGTAGAGTCGCTGCGGATCGCCGTTTTTTCCACCCACTCCACGGAGCAGCTCAATTGCTTGGTCGACGCGATCGGGCACGCGGCATAGCGTGCTTGTCGTGCCAGTCCCCGACGCTTCGCTTCAACCTACAAGGCGACTTCGAGTGCGATTCCGACGCTCGGGATCCCGCTCCAGTAGTCCACCTCGAGGAGTAGGCGTGCGGACGGGGAGAGCCGCAGGTCAAGCCCGACCGCGAACTGGTTCCCGACCGTCAAGGACGTTCCCCCGAGCGGGAGGAGCGCGCGGTAGACGAAGTACACCGGCAGAAAGCGCAGGGTGCTGTCGAGGTAGACGGACCCCTCAAGCCCCCACCCGCCCAGCCCCGAGCTGTACCCCCCACCAAGACCGAGAGCGAGGGCAAGCGCGTCCGGCTGGTTCAGGAG
>CAZBWD010000211.1:0-2641 GCA_964495585.1 uncultured Thermotogae bacterium | reverse complement strand
GTCCAGGCTGACTTCCTGCGCCGTGCGGCAGGGTTCCTGAGCTTCGGTCACACCCGCCAGCGGGAGGCGGTCAAGGCGATCTCGATGCTCGGCCTGGCGGCGCAGGACGCCCTCTTCTTGGGGTATCCCGACCACGGGCTGCGCTACCTGTGGAGCAGCCACTGGTCATGCAACGAGCTCTACAGGAGCCCCTACACGCATCGGGAGATCTCTCCCTACGCCAACAGCCTGACTCCCCAGACGCCGTTCTGCGGCGCGGCGGTGCTGAGCGACGTAGAGGCGATTATCGCGAGCTTCCGGCCGGCCGTCATCTATCTGCCGAGCCCCGCCGACGAGAACCCCGACCACCGGGCGACCGGAGAGTTCGTCCTTCAGGCGCTCCAGGACCTCGCGCGCGACGATCCGACGTGGGTCCACTCGATCGAGTTGCGGGCCTACCTCGTTCACCTCTACCACACGCGGTGGCCAAATCCACGTGGGCTTCACACGAACTATGAGCTCGCCCCGCCGCCGCAACTGGAGGCCGAGTTTCCCTGGGTGCGCGTCCCGCTCTCCCCGGAGGCCATCCAGGCTAAGCTCGCGGCGATCCGTGCCTATCGCACGCAGGACTTCGTCATGGGAACGTTCCTTTCGAGCTTCATCCGCACCGATGAGCTCTACTACGACATCCACCTGGACCAGCAGTCCGTGCAGACCCGATGACCATCCTGGTTGTGGAGGACGAAGCGAGGATCGCGAGCTTCCTCAGAAAGGGACTCGAGGCGGAAGGCTACGCGGTGCACCTCGCCGCCGACGGGCAGCACGGGCTCGAGCTCGCGCAGATCAACGATTACGACCTGATCCTCCTCGATATCATGCTGCCGAAGCGGGACGGGATCAGCCTGTGCCGCGAGCTGCGGGGAGAAGGGAAAGACACGCCCATCCTGATGATGACGGCCCGCGATGCGGTCTCGGAGCGGGTGCAGGGGCTCGACAGCGGGGCGGACGACTACCTTACCAAGCCGTTCGCCTTCGATGAGCTGCTCGCGCGGGTTCGCGCCCTGCTGCGCCGCGGCGGCGCAAGACACCCACCAAAGCTGCAGGCGGCGAACCTTAACCTGGATCCAGTAACCCATGAGGTGTGCCGCGGTGAACGGCCGATCGAGCTCACCGCCCTGGAGTACCGGCTGTTGCACTACCTCATGCAGAACCAGGGACGGGTGTTGAACCGATCCCTGATCGAGGAGCACGTCTGGGGCAACACGGTCGACAGCTTCACGAACACGGTCGACGTCTACATCAGCAAGCTGCGCAAGAAGGTCGATCACGGCGCTGATGTGAAGCTGATCCACACGGTGAGGGGAATCGGCTACGTCCTCAAGGGGTAGACGGTGTTGAAGACGATCCGCTGGAAGTTGACGCTTTGGTACGCCGGGCTTCTGGCCATCATTCTGGTCATCCTCGGGGTGGCGCTCTACCAGGCGCTCGAGCACTCCTTGATGAACCAGGCGCTCGACGCGGTGATCGTCAGAGCCAATCAGCTCAGCAGTTTCGTCGAGACCCCCGAGTCGTCGGGCAACGGAACGCAGCAGGGGACGGCCATCGACCTTGCGGATCCCGATCTGGTGCAGAAGTTCTCCTCGGAGGGCATCTACATCGAGATCCGCGATCCGTCAGGAAAGGTCGTCAACCGGTCCTTCCTCCTGCGCGACGCACACCTGAACGGCGGCACGCTCCTCTCGAGGCTCAAGAGCAGCGGCCCTGGCCAGCTCGATCTGCGTCGTTTTCCTGGGCCCCTAGGGCGGATGGTCGTCTTCACCCTGCCGCTCGTGCGTAGCGGAAAGGCATTGGGTACGGTCCAGGTCGGGTGGTCGCTTCAATTCATGGACGAAGCGCTGGGCCGATTGCAGTTCTTGCTTCTGCTTATCTCTGGCGGGGGGTTGCTTCTCGCGGTCGGTGTGGGGGCTGCCCTCGCCGGGGCGGCGCTGTCGCCGATCAAGCGGATCACGCAGGCCGCGCGGCGCATCGGGGCGGCGGACCTACATCAGCGGCTCCACCTGCGCGGCCCGGACGACGAGGTCAGACAACTGGCCGGCGCCTTCGACGAGATGCTGGATCGGCTGGAGAGAGCCTTCCAGAGAGAGAAGCGGTTCACCGCCGACGTCTCCCACGAGCTGCGCACTCCATTGACGATCGTCAAGGGCACGGCGGACGTGGCGTTGCGAACCGGGGCGCAAGGATCGTCGGAGTACCGTGACGCGCTCGCGACCATCGGCGCGGAAGCCGACCGGATGACACGGACGGTCGAATCGCTGCTCACGCTGGCGCGGGCCGACGCCGGGCAGCAGACGCTGCGGCTGGGGACGGTGGACCTGCCTCGGCTGGCGGACGAGGTTGGGACGAGATTCGCCGCGCTCGCGCGAGGCAAGGGGGTCGCCGTCACCATCGACCACCCGGCCGCCTTGGAGATCAAGGGCGACGAAGGGCGGCTGAAGGAACTGCTTGAGAACCTGTTGGACAACGCGCTCAAGTACACCCCCGCCGGGGGAAGGATCGAGGTTTCGCTGATGCTCGACGGCGATCTCGCCCGACTCCAGGTGACGGACTCGGGGATCGGGATCCCGGAGGAGGACCTCCCCCATGTCTTCGAGCGGTTCTACCG
>CAZBWD010000210.1:0-2652 GCA_964495585.1 uncultured Thermotogae bacterium | reverse complement strand
GAAGACTGATCTTAAGAAGAACGTAGCATCCAAGGAGACGATCCACGGTCGGTACTCGGGGGGTGTAGTAGTCGGCCCCATTTACTACACCCCCCAGGGATCTAGCGCTAGTGAAATGGGCGTTCCGCACCAGCAAGACGGAGAACCTGGAGGTACGGCCGGTGCATGTGCGGACTGCATCACACACCCGTGGTCATGTATTCGTGGTGATGCTCTCCTACCTGATCATCGCCGAGTTGGCACGGTGTTGGTGTGAGCTAGACATAACGGTCAATGAAGGGATCAAGCAGCTTGACACCCTTTGTGCTACGCGCCTGTTAGTCAAGGAAGAGGTTCGCTGCAATCAGATTCCCCGTCCACGGCCATTCCTCCAGCAGCTACTCCAAGCTGCGCAGGTCACCTTACCTGAGGTGCTCCCCAGTGCTCCCCAGCAAAGGAGTAACTGTGACCACTAAGAAGAAACTGACCTCACGGCGCAAGAAACGGTAATCCATCTGGGGTTTCAGCCGCATACCCGTACTCCAACTCCAGGGAACATTCGGTCGAACAGCGAGAATCGCAGTGGGTGGTGGATAGTCAGTGGTGGTAGCGGAGAGCCGGCTGTGAGGGGGTGGTCCGGGACTCTCGACTCAAGACTCGCAACTCCAGACTCGTTTTACCGGCCGTTCTCCCACGCGAACTCCGCGGGGGTAAGAATCCGCGGCGCGCCGTCACGACCGCGAACGGCCAAGAGATGATCGTCCTGCGAGATGAGGGTCGCGCCGGTCGCCGCGGCGAGCGCCGCGAACTTGCGGTCCCCGGGGTCCGATACATAGGGGAAGCCCGAGAGATCGACCGGGCCGTCGTAGCGATCCTCCTCCCGGAAGAGACCGGAAAACGCGCGCCAGGAGAGCGGCGGGATCTTCTCGACGATCCGCTTGGTCTCTCGGAAGGTCGCCTCGTCCCACACCAGGCGCAGCCGCCCCTCCTGGACCGCCGCAACGATCCGCGCAGCGTGGGATCGCGGGTTGAATCCCGCGGCGACGAAGACGTTCGTGTCGAGGATCACCTTACGGCTTGCCGCCAACCGGTCCACCTCCCGAACATCGCTCCCGCCTCCCATGCCTCAAGCCCAAGGATAACGGACCTCAGTCCCGCGCCACAGTCACGCAAGCTGCTCGAGGAGGTCGTGCGGTTCGTCTAGCTGGAGAACGCCTCGGCCACCCGCTCCTCGAGCCGCGCCTTGAGCGCGTCGGGGGCGAAGGCGGCCCGGGCGCTGTTTCGCAAGAGCCTCTCGACCACGGTCTCGGAAAGGTCGAACGCCCGGATCACCGCTTCGAGCTCGTGCGTCACGTCGACCCGCGACATCAGCCGGTTGTCGGTGTTGATTGTCACGGGAATCCCGAGGTCGAGGTAACCCTTGAGCGGGTGCTCGGCGTACGTGTTCATGACGCCGGAGATCTGGAGGTTGCTCGTCGGGCAGACCTCGAGGGGGATGCGTTCCCTGAGCACCCTCGCCTGGGTCGCCGCGTCCTTCGAGAGGTACACCCCGTGGCCGATTCGCTCCGCGCCGAGGTCGAGCGCCTCGCCGATCTGCTCGGGGCAGCAGCCCTCCCCGGCATGGATTGTCACGTGGACCCCCGCCTCGCGGGCGACCTCGATCGCCCGACGGTGGCGGGTCGGCGGGAAACCCTTCTCCGGGCCGGCGAGGTCGAATCCCACGACACCGTCGTCGCGGTAGGCGGCAGCGAGCCGCGCGGTCTCCTCGGAGCGGGCGGGCGGCTCCTGCTTCATCCCGCAGAGGATGAGCCCGGCGCGGATCGCGACGTCCTCCTGCGCCTGCGCCGTCCCCACGAGGACCGCCTCGACGACCTGCTCACCGGACAATCCACCACGCAGGTGGAGCAGCGGCGCGAAACGGATCTCCATGTAGATGACGCCCTCGGCCGCCGCGTCCTCGCACAGCTCGTAGGCGGCGCGGGCGAGGCTGTCCTGGTCCTGGAGGACCGCCACGGTCACCTCGAACGCCCGCAGGTAGCTCTCGAGGCCACAACGCTTCGGCGGGAAGAGCGCCGTCTCGAGATCCGAAGGCAATCGCCCTCCCGGCGGCAGCCTTTCCGCGAGCTCGAGCACCGTCTCCCGGCGCATCGAGCCGTCGAGGTGAACGTGCAGGTCGAACTTCGGAAGCGTCCGGATCCGCGCGGTGTCCATCGCCGGCCTCTTTCTCAGCCCGTCATCTTCGCGCGTGCCGAGGCGACCTTGCGCGACAGCCCGTCGGTGATGCCTTTGCGGTCGTCGATGCGGATCGAGATCGCCACGCGCGGCGCACTCTCGAAAAGCCGGTCGCGGCAGGCCTTGATCACGGCTATCACCTCGTCCCAGTCGCCTTCGAGGTTCGTCCCCATCGCGTGGTGCTCGTAGGAGAGCCCACTGCTCTCGATGATCTTGAACGCCTGCGCGACGTATGGGCTCAGGCTCTCGCCGACGCCGTGCGGCGCGATCGAGAAGTCAGCGATCATCTCTGCCTCCTTCCTCTTTCGACCCCCTAGTAGGAGAGGTCCCAGTCCTCCTGCGCCCCGACCCCCTTCACGGTGATCGTGCGCGCGGCCGGGTCGAGGGTGACGTAGGCCCAGGAGGCCGGCCGGTCGTGCTCGTCGACGAGCGCGTCGAAGG
>CAZBWD010000209.1:0-2724 GCA_964495585.1 uncultured Thermotogae bacterium | reverse complement strand
ACCCGCTCCCAGATCCCGGGCGGGTCCTGGTGCTCGATCCAGCTCGGCCCGAGGTAGCGCGACAACATGTCCTGGAGCCGGCGGGGTTCGATCCAGGTCCGCAGGTGCACCCCGTTGGTGATCACCGCGATCGGACGGTCCTCCTCTTTCACGTCCGGCCACAGGCCGGCCCACATCCGGCGAGCAACCTGTCCGTGTCGCTGGCTGACCCCGTTGGCGTAGCGGGCGGTGCGCAACGCGAACACCGTCATGTTGAATCCCGCCTGCGGGTCGGCCGGATTGACCCCGAGCTTGAGGAGCCGGTCCCAGGTTGTTCCAAGCGTGGCAGTGTAGTCACCGAAGTACCTCTGCATGAGGGGAAACGGGAAGACGTCGGTTCCCGCCGGAACCGGCGTGTGCGTGGTGAAGATCGTACTGTCGCGGACCTGCGAGAGCGCCTCCTCGAAACCGATGCCATCCTGCTTCAGATCCCGGATCCGCTCCAGCACGGAGAACGCGGGGTGTCCCTCGTTTAGGTGCACGGCGGCCGGCCGGAAGCCAAGCGTCTTCAGGACCTGCATCCCGCCCATCCCCAGGACGATCTCCTGGCGCAACCGCTGCTCGAGGTCGCTCGCGTAGAGGTGGTGGGCGATCTGTCGGTCCCAAGGCTGGTTCCCCTCGAGGTCGGGATCGAGCAGGTAGAGCGTGACCCGCCCCACGAGCACCTTCCACACCCGAACATCGACCGGGGGGTCGAAGATCGGCACGCGAGCCCTAATCGGATGCCCTTCTTCGTCGCAGACCGGAGCGACCGGATCGTCCGTTCGGTCGAGCGGCTGCTCCACGTCGTCCTGCCACCCATCCTCCCGGAGCCGCTGCCACACGTACCCGCGCGAGTAGATGAGACCAACGCCCACCACCGGCGCAGCGAGGTCGCTGCACTCCTTCAAGTGATCCCCGGCGAGGATCCCCAGGCCCCCGGCGTAGAGGCGCAGGGAACTGTGCAGCCCGTACTCCGCCGAGAAATAGGCAAGCGGCGCGGCCGACCGCCCCCAGTGAGCGGCGAACCAGCCGTCCGCCGAGCCAACCTCCGCGTCAAACTCGCTCATCACCCCGTCGTAGCGCGCGAGGAAGTCGCGGTCCTCCGCAGCGCGGGAAAGGGTCTCCGGCGCGAGCAGGGCGAGCATCCGAAGCGGGTTGTGCTCGGTATCACGCCAAACCTGCAGGTCGAGGACCCGAAAGAGCTCCCGCGCCGAGGGGTGCCAGCTCCACCACAGGTTGTAGGCGAGACGGTAGAGCCCCTCGATGCGCGGGGGAATCCTCGAAGCCAGATGCGCTTGGTCCATATTCAGCTCCTTGTCGTGTACTTGTCCATGAGACCTTCCAGCTTGATCCTCTCCCGGTTCAACACCTCCGCGTCGTCCGCCTCCATGACGAGGCGCACGGCCGGCTCGGTGTGCGATTGCCGGATGTTGAACCACCAGTGGGGGTACTCGACGGTCACTCCGTCACGGTGCTCGACTGTGCCGTCAGCGTACACCGACTCCAGCTCGCGGAACAACGCATCGGGATCCCGGACATGGAAGTTGATCTCGCCGGTCTGCGCGTACTTCTCGAGCGGCCGGACGATCTCGCTGAGCGGCTCGTCTCGGAGGCGCAGGAGATTGAGCAGGCTCACCAAGGACAGGATCCCGCTGTCAATGAACCCCATCTCGCGGTAGTAGTAGTGGCCGGAGAGCTCGCCCGCGAAGACGGCGTCCACCTCGCGCATCCGGCGCTTGACGAACGAGTGACCGACGCGGGTCCTCAGGGGGACGCCGCCGAGCTCGCTGATCCGCTCCGCCACGGCCCGGCTGGCGCGCAAGTCGTAGAGGATCGTCGCCCCCGGAGAACGCCGCAGGAAGTACTCGGCCAGGACCGCGATCACGAGGTCGGAAGGGACCCTCTGGCCCTGCTCGTCGATGAACCCACACCGGTCGGCGTCCCCGTCGAACGCGATCCCGAGATCCGCCTTCTCGGAGACGACCCGCCTCTGCAACTCCACGGTGGTCTCCGGCAGGATCGGATTCGGCACGTGGTGAGGGAAGTCGCCGTCGGGCTTCATGTACAGGGAAACGACGTCGCAGCGCGGGAACCGCTCCAGCAGGCGAGGGGTGTCGAGCCCCCCCATGCCGTTCCCCGCATCCACGACGAGCTTGATCGACGGGGGCGGATCGAAGAGGTCGGCGAGCCTGTCCACGTACCGCAGGAGAAACTCGAGCCGGTCGGCGCGTCCCTTCCTCGCGGGAGGCAAGGCGGCCTTTCGCGACAGCGCCTCCACCTCGGGCAGGCCGTCCTCGCCGCTCAGGGGGATCGCCTTCTCGCGGCACAGTTTGATCCCGTTGTACCGTGCCGCAAGGTGGGAGGCGGTGATCATCGCCCCACCGTCAAACCCCCCGTCGATGATCGCGGTGTAGAGCATCGGCGTCGTGCAGAGCCCGATGTCCGTCACCTGTGCGCCGAAGGCGAGAATGCCTTCGGCAAACGCCTCGGCAAGCGCGGGTGACGAATCGCGCATGTCGCGGCCGATCACGATCCGCTCCTTCCCGAGGTACGTCGCGAAGGCGTACCCGATCCTGCGAACGGTCTTTTCGTCGATCTCCTCGGGGTAGGTCCCCCGGATGTCGTAGGACTTGAAGATCCCTGACATGCCTCCCTCCCTGGAACCTTTTGGACGCCTCAGGTCCGCGTCGCCGCGATGAGGAT
>CAZBWD010000208.1:0-2753 GCA_964495585.1 uncultured Thermotogae bacterium | reverse complement strand
CTGGATGACCCCCTGCGCCACGAAGAACGCGAGGCTCCCACTCGCCATCGCCCCTCCGAGCGCGGCAAGCGACCGGTCGAACAGCCCCATCACCGCCCCCTCCACGACCGAGCCGACCTTGAACACGACGAAAAAGAGGGCGTACATGATCCCCGCGAAGAACAGGGGGCCGAAGACCCGGTGCATGAGCAGGCCATCCAGCCGGTCCCGCAGGCCAAGGGTGGGAACGCCAACCGTGGCGCAGGCCTCGAACAGCGCCATCGCCAGGTGGTGGCGCTCCGCGGACAGGACATCCTCCCCGCTCCTCCCCCGCAGCGTCTGCAGCCGTCCCTTCAACCGCTGTGCCTCTTCCCGCCACGACGGTTTCGCGCGGGCGGTGAAGTCGGGATCCCCCTCGAGGAGCTTGACCGCGAACAGCCGCACGGCCTCTGCGGGCTCGTCCTGTTTGATGGTGCGCTCGAGCAGGCCCACCAGCCGCTCGACATCGGCACTGTAGGTTAGTGGCGGTGCCGGCTGCCCGGCGCGGGCCGCGTGCACGACCCGGGCCGCCACCGCCCGCACCCCGATCCCTCGCACGGCGACAGTGCTCAGGACCGGGATCCCCAGCCGCTCCTCGAGTGCCGTAAGGTCGATTGTGACCCCTTTGCGCTTCGCCTCATCGGCCATGTTCAGGCAGGCGACGACCGGGACCCCAATCTCGAGCAGCTGCAGGGTCAGCTCGAGGCTCCGCGACAGGAGGGAGGCGTCGACGACGTTCAGCACCGCATCGATTCCTCCCGCAAGCAGGAAGTTGCGCGCCTCGACCTCGGCCCGATCCAGGGAGGTCAGGGAGTAAGTCCCCGGCAGGTCGACCACCTCGACGGTCTGTCCCTCGATGAGGGCGGTACTCTTCATGTAGGTAACCGTCGTGCCGGGGAGGTTCGACGTGTTGGCCTTGTACCCCACGAGGTGGTTGAAGATCGTGCTCTTGCCGCAGTTGGGCTGGCCCACGAGTGCAATGCGGATCATGCCCGACCCGGCTTCCGCACGAGGAGGTGCCAGACTGCGCCGTCCTGCCACCGGGAGACCGGCTGGGCTCCGCTCACGCCGCGCAGCGCGGTGTCTGCCGGGCGGTCTTTCCCCCACACAAGATCGAGGATCTTTCCCCCTTCGAGTTTTGCGAGCGCCGAGTCGATCCGCTCCGCCCGATCGGACGGCGGGACGGCGCGCAGGTCAAGCGTTCTGGAGGACCTCTCGTGCCCGCGGCTCCGGCAGGCCGCACAGTAACCGAGCAGCTCGAGATTCACCCCGACGATCTCGAACCCCCGCCGCTCCCCGAGCCGCCGGACCGCCTCGACCGGGGAGATCTCGATGACCTTGCCGCAACGCAGGCAGACCAGGTGGTAGTGCTCCTCTCCATGGACCTCGAAGTGCTCGTGCCCCTCCCCGAGCCCCGTCCCCGCGCCCCGCCCCCGCCCCCTCAACACCCCCCCCCGCCCGGAGACGGGCGAGAGGGTGATACGCGGGGCCTCCCGGCGGGCAAGCTCGTAGAGCTCACGGGCGTCGATGTGCGCGTTCTCGCTGATGATGCGCAGAAGGAGCTTGCGCTCGGGGGTGATGCGCTTGCCGACCGCGTGCAGGATGTCCTTCGCGTGTGCGAGGCCCATGAAGATCATCTCCTTGACTGGGCAAGAGGGGCTCGATCAGGATCCGCCGGGCGACCCCGCGCCCCAGGGCGATCCGTAATCCGTGGACCTCGACCAGGAGCGGGCCACGGAACGCACCGGCACCGGCGAGGATCAGCGTGTCGCCGGGATGGATCCCGATCTGCTCGAGGTTGCGGCGCAGCCGCCACCCGCCCTCGATCCGCAGGACGCGTCCCGGTTCCCCCTGGCGCAGCTCGTCCAGTGTCATCCCGATCTCCTCCCGACCGCCGGCCCGGCCCACAGTTTTTGCGAACCATTTGCAACTAAACGATAACTCACGTTTCCTTGGGTGTCAAGGGGGACGGTTCGATGCGGTGCGTGTGAGGCCGGCCAGGGGGCGCGTATACTCTTCGGGGACCGCTCCAGGCGGAGGTGAGCATCGATGACGCAGTCGATCAGCGAGATCGCACGCGCCGCGCAGGCGGCGTACGAACAGCTCGAGGGGTGGAGCGCCACGCAGACGATCGCCGCGGGGGCGATCCACGCCGAGGCCCAGGTGCGCACCGCGCGCCCCGGGCGGATCACCGTCGAGTACCGCAGCTACGAGGACCCGCTGTCCGAGTTCGAGGAACGGTACGTCGGCGGACCGGAGTACCTCGCAGGCGAGCTTCTGGGGATGCAGTTCTTCCACGATACCCAGGCGACCTGGATCTACGACGCCAAGAACGACGTCGCCGTAAGGAAGCCCGGCAAGACCCTCTACTGCCCGCTGCGCGGGACCGACGCGCTCGGCGAGATCAGCTTCCTGCGCAACCTGACCCACGACTTCCTCCTGCGCGACGCCGGAAAGGAAAGGATCGCCGGAAGGCCGACGCGCCTGCTCGGGTTGAAGCCGAAGGCCCGCCAGCGGTCGCTCTTGCTCAAGGAGGAGCTCTTCCCGGTGGCACAGGCGACGGTCGCCCTGGACGAGGAGACGTACTTCCCGCTGCGCATCATCCTTTATCCGGCCGAGCCCTCGCCGCTCTTCTACCTGCTCATGCCGTCGACCCCCGTCCCGATCGAGTACCGCAACCCCCGCATCGACGCGCCCGCCGAGCGTGTCGAGTTCGAGGATGATGTGGCCGGCAC
>CAZBWD010000207.1:0-2762 GCA_964495585.1 uncultured Thermotogae bacterium | reverse complement strand
ACCTCGTGTCCGGCCGCGGAGGTCCACAGGGCCCCGTAGATCAACGGGCTGCTAGCGCAAAGCCCCCGGAAAAGGGGACAGGCTACCTTTTCGTGATGGGCGCACACTGGAAACGCTGTCCTAGACCGGCTGAAAAAGTAGCCTGTCCCCTTTTCGCACGCAAGCCTGCGAACCGATCCGCTATACTCCCCTCACGATGAAAACCCGCCCGGGGACTCAGGACACACCAGCGGTCGCCGGAGGCAGCGCACGATGAGCGGCGTCCCGGCCAGCCGCCTGCACATCGACCTGTCGACCGGCCGTGTCGAGCGGTCGCGACGCGATCCGGCGGTCGTCCGCCGGTTCATCGGCGGGCGGGGGACGAACATCGCCCACCTCTACGCGCACCTGTCCCCGGGAATCGAACCCTTGTCGCCGGAGGTGCCGCTCCTCCTCGGCGTGGGGCCGTTCGCCGGCACAGGGCTTCCCGGCGGGTCGCAGTTCAACGTCAGCGCCCGTTCGCCGCAGACCGGGATCCTCGGCGACTCGAACGCCGGCGGCTCGTTCGGCCCGCACCTGCGGTTCGCGGGGATCGACGAGCTCCTGCTCACCGGCACGGCGCCCGAGCCGGTGATCGTATGGATCGATGACGACAGCGTCGAGCTGCGCGACGCCCGCGGCCTGTGGGGGATCGACACGCACGCGGCGACGAGCGCGATCGAGGCGCTCCTCGGCGGCCGCGGGATCCAGGTGGCGGTCGTCGGACCGGCGGCGGAGAACGGTGTCACCTTCGCTGGACTGTTCGCGAACCGCGTGCGCGCCGCGGCACGCACGGGCATGGGGACGGTCCTCGCGGCCAAGCGCGTGAAGGCGATCGCGGTGCGTGGCACGCGGGGCGTCAGCCTCGCCGACCCCCGCCGGTTCCGCGCCGGTGCCGACCGGCTGCGGGAGCGCCTGCTCGCCCACCCCGAGTACGAGATCCGCGCCCGGCTCGGGACGACGCATCTCGTCACCAAGCTTCAGGCGCTCGGGGGGCTACCGACCCGGCACTTCCGCTCCGGCACCTTCGAGCACGCGCAGGCGGTGTCCGGCGAAACGATCGCCGCGCGGTACAAGGTGCGCGGGGTGGCGTGCTACGCCTGTCCGATCCCCTGCAGCCGGCTCATCGAGGTCGACGACCCGCGGTTCCCCGGCCTGTCGTTCGAGGGCCCGGAGTACGAACCGCTCGCCGGGTTCACCGCCCGGGTCGGGAACGGCGACCTGCCGCTGGGCCTCTACGCGGTGGACCGATGCAACCGGCTCGGCCTCGACGCGATCTCGACCTCGGAGGTCATCGCCTGGGCGATGGAGTGCGGTGAGCTCGGCCTGATCACGCAGGAGGAAGCCGGCGGGCTCGACCTATCGTCCGGCGCCGGAGAGACGATCCTCGCCCTGATCGAGGCGATCGCGGCCCGGGAGGGGTTCGGCGATCTGCTCGCCGGTGGGGTCCGTGCAGCGGCCCGGTGCCTGGGTCGCGGGGAGGAGATCGCGATGCACGTGAAGGGGCTCGAGCTCTTCCAGGCCGACGTGCGGGCGATGAAGGCCTACGCCCTGGGAAACGCGGTCGCCAGCCGCGGCGCGGATCACCTGCGCTCCGAGCCGTGGTTCGAGTTCTCCGGCGACCGGGAGGAAGGAACGCGGCGCTACGGGATTCCCGAGACCGCCGATCGCCTAGCATGGCGCGGAAAGGGGCTCGTGGTCAAGGACTTCGAGGAGCGGGCGGCGGTCGCCGATGCCCTGGGGATCTGCAAGAACATCTACAACAATATGGAGGCGCTCAGCTGGGATGAGACGGCCGAGCTCCTGCATGCCGCGACCGGTGCGCCGTGGAGAGGGGAAGAGGTCCGTCGCGCCGGCGAGCGGATCGTGAACGCCGAGCGGCTGATCAACGCGCGGTTCGGAATCACGGGGAGGGACGACACCCTGCCCCGGCGGTTCCTCGCCGACCCGGCCGGCCCCCCGGACTCGCCGTCGGCGGGATCGGTCGTCGAGCTTGACGCGATGCTCGCCGAGTACTACGCCGCGCGCGGCTGGGACCAGCGAACGGGTCTTCCCACCGCAGAGAAGCGCCGAGAACTGGAACTGGAGGCAGAAGATGCATGAACTCTGGGTCGCTGTGAATCGGGTCATTGGAACGTGCACCGGACCGGTCCCCATGAAACCGGGCATTGGGTTCCTCGTCCGCAGTGGCCGGCTCTTCTTTCCCGGCGGAGGGCCGATCTGTCTCTACGCGCTGCAGAGCCTCTTGCCGCTACTCCCCGCCAAGGAGCGGACGATCGCCGAGGAGAAGGCCGATGACTGGATGTGGCGTGTTCACGACGCGCAGTGTCCCGATCCCAAGGGGCGCACGGTCTGGCGCATCGAGCGCCGGCCGATCGGGACGACGCGGATCCCCCTCGCCAAGCCGCCCGAGCCGCGCCCCGGCGACCTGCGGATCGCCGTCGAGCGGGTTGAGGGGGTCTGCACCGGAGGGATGCGGCCGGGCCACTTCGCGCTTCTTCGGCAGAGCAGCCTCTACCTGCCGACCGGGTTCTGCCTCTACGCCCTCCAGGCGGTGCTGCCGCTCCTTCCCGCGATGCAGCGGCCGCTTGCGCCCGACGACTGGATGGCGACGGCACGTACGCCCATCTGCCCCGACCCCGTGGGAAACGTCCTCCTCTCGATCGACACCGTATGAAGCTAGTGTCATGTCACACTTGAAACGTCGCGTCTGTTGAGGTATCCTTCTCCCAACAACGGGCAGT
>CAZBWD010000206.1:0-2799 GCA_964495585.1 uncultured Thermotogae bacterium | reverse complement strand
TTGCTGACGCCGGTCTTTGGGTCGCGGACATTGTGAGCGAGCTGGACGTACTGGCGGCCCTTGGCGGTCACGGTGCGCAGGTACATTGTGACCACAGTATATCGGAATAGGTGCGATAAGTCAAGAGTTGTATCTTCATATGTTGTGTCTACAGGATTCCCGGTTGTGCGCCCCCCCTCATCCTCGAAAACCCATACCTCTTGGCATCAGTATCCCCGGATGTGCCTTCCAACTGTACAACGCCAGCCCGGAGGCGCAGATCGAGACGTTCCTCATGAGCAACGTCTGCCCGCAGACCCCCACGCTCAACTGCGGCACCTGGCGGGCGCTCGAGGAGGAGGAACGGGCATAAGCTACGCCTTCCCCGACAATACTGTGGTCACGGGTGGGGCGACGTACATTGTGACGTTCGCGATGTATAATGCGGCACGGTCGACGCGTGGGCTGTGGCCGAACGACAGGCGCGACGAGGTCTACCTGAGGGATCCGGACGGGAGGCTGTGCAGCGAGGTGGTCTGGTAGGAGAGCCGCCACAAAGAAAGACGGGCGGCCGCCCGTGGTGTAAGGGCCGCTGCCCGTCGTGTGTGGGAAGACTTGGCCTACGGCTCGCCCGGCCACGGGCCGATGATCCCCTTCACGGCCCATTCCATGGTCGTCAGCGAGTCGACGGACAGCCAATCTCCCTTTGGAACCTCGAGGTTCCCCTTGCGGTCGTAGACCGGCCCCTGGTAGGGGTCGAAGGTGACGCCGGGGTTGGCCGTCTGCGCGAGCCGCGTCTCCACCAGGTCGTAGACGCTGATCTTGCCGAACGTCGGATCGTTGACCATGACGGACTTCAGCTTGTCGACGTACGCCGGGTTGATTGGCATCCCTTCCTGCGCGCCCAGCTCGACCGCGCCTTCTTGGAGGAGCCACCAGTAGTCGACGTTCTGCAGGTTGTGCGCGGTGTAGACGCCGTTGTAGACCTTCTGCAGGAAGTCGGCGTAGATCTTGTCCCAGTGCACGAGTTCGCCGGAGACGCAGTAATCTGGAGCAAACTTGTACATCGGCGAGTAGTGGGCGAAGCTCAGGAGATGGTTCTGCGCCGCGACTTGCACGACGGTCGGCGAATCCTCGGTGAACCCGAAGACGTCGCACCCATCAGCGATCAACGCCTGGGTCGCTTCCTTGGCCGCCGCCGGGTTGAACCACTCGTTGATCCAGCGGACATCCACCACCGCCTTGGGGTTGACCTCCTGCACGCCGATGGCGAACGCGCCGATGTGCCGCTTCACCTCGGGGGTCGGCACGGCGCCGACGTACCCGACCTTGTCCGACTTTGTCAACGCGCCGGCCATCAGGCCGCACAGGTAGTACACCTGGTAGAAGTCGGCCATGTAGGTCGCGAGGTTTGGGGCCCGCTTGTACCCGGAGCAGTGGGCGAAGATGACGTCGGGGTACTTCTGCGCCGCGGCGGCGGTTGCGTCCATGAAGTCGAAGCTCGTGGTGAAGATGACGTTACAGTGCTCGTCGTTCACCAGCTTGTCGATGGTCGACCCCAGGTCGCCGACGGCGACGCTCTCCACATACACCGTCGTGAGCCACGGAAACTCCTTCTGCACGATCTGCCGTGCTACTTCATGGGCGTGGCTCCACCCGTAGTCGCCGATCGGCCCGATGTAGATAAAGCCCGCCTTGAGCGGGGTGCCAGGGACATACTCCGTGGCCGCTGCGGTCGTAAGCAACCCCCCGACCAGGACGAGCGCCAGAATCGCCACCCAAAAAACCTGCCTTCGCATGTCTCCCTCCTTCCGGTCTTGTCGTCGCTTCCCAGAGTGGTCGCTCTGCTCTGCTTCGCTGCGATCACCTCCCTTCTCTCATTCCTCTCCGCGCGTGAACGGCAGCATGAGCGCGGTCGGAGCGCCGAGGCGCTTGCGCAGGCTGCCGCGCGAGACAAGGATCAGGATCAGAATAGCGAACAGATAGGGCATCGCCTTCAACAGGGCGGGCGAAACCCACGCCTGAAGCCGATAAGACAGGAAGTAGAGCGCGGCGAAGAGGTACGAGCCGAGGAGCCCCTGCACCGGGTTCCAGAAGGCGAAGATCGTGAGGGCGATGACGATCCATCCCATTCCGCCGGTCATTCCCTCGGTCCACGATGGCCGGTAACCCAGCGACAGGTACGCGCCCGCCATTCCGGCGAGGATCCCGCCGACAAGCACACACAGGTACCGCACGCGTGCGACGTTCACCCCCAGCGAGTCCGCCGTGGCCGGGGCTTCCCCGACGGCGCGGATCGTGATACCGATGCGGGTGTGAAAGAGGATGTACCACAGGGTGGGGACGAGCAGCATGGCGATGTACACGAGCAGATACTGGTCGGTGAAGACCCCAGGTCCGATAACCGGGATCGCGGACAGGCCGGGGACGGTAACCTGACGCAGTGGGGTGAAGAGCGGCAGCCCGACCCAGTTGCGGCCGAGGACCCCGGAGAGACCAAGGCCGAGCATCGTGAGGGCGAGCCCGGAGACGACCTGGTTGGCCTTGAGGGTGACGCTCGCAAACGCGTGGATCAGGGAGAAGGCGCCGCCGACCGCCGCGCCGACGAGCACACCCAGCCACGGGTGCCCGGTGCTGTACCCGACCACAAACGCCGACAGCGCGCCCATGATCATCATCCCCTCGATTCCGAGGTTCAGCACCCCTGAGCGCTCGGCGTAGATCTCGCCGAGCGTGGCGAAGAGAAGCGGCGTCCCGTACGCCACTGCCCGCGCAAGTACCGAGATCAGCCACGCCTCCCACCCCATTATACCCTCCGCC
>CAZBWD010000205.1:0-2813 GCA_964495585.1 uncultured Thermotogae bacterium | reverse complement strand
TGGGGGATCACGGTGTCTCCGTTCCTGAGCGGGATCCGCGCCCTGGGGGTGAACACGGCCGCCTACCAGGCCGAGTACCTGCGCGGGGCGATCCAGGCGGTGAAACCCGGGCAGCTCATGGCCGCCCGTTCGGTGGGGATGACGCAGATCCAGGCGATCCGGCACATCATCCTGCCGCAGGCGTTCCGCCTCGTCATCCCGTCCTGGTCGAACGAGCTGATCCTCATGCTCAAGTACTCGTCAATCGTCTTCTCGGTCACGCTCCTCGACCTCATGGGGATGGCGAAGCGGATCGTCTCGGCGAACTTCGCCTACACACAGGTCTTCCTCGTCGTTGCGGTGTTCTACCTGGCGCTGGTGTTCATCATCACCCAGCTCCTGCGCCTTCTCGAACGACGGGTACGAATCCCCGGGCTCGGCACGCACGCCGAGCACCGCTAGCGGCTCAGAGCCACGGCTCGATGTCCGCGGCGGTCAACCGTTCGAGCGCGCCCTTGAAGCGGATGACGCCGTGCCGATCGATGACATAGGTGAACGGGATGCTCGTGACACCGTAGACCTCGTACACCGGGCTGCCTGCTGGTTCGTTCCACAGCTCGACGAACCCCGAGTAGCCGTTGTGGGAGAGGTAGGTCTGCCCGTCCTTCGGCGAGGCATCGAGGCTGATGCTGACCACCTTGAGTCCCTTGTCCTGGTAGCTCTTGTAGAGCGACTCCAGGTTGGGCAGCGCCGACTGGCAGGCCGGACAGGTGCTTCGCCAGAAGTCCAGGATGACGACATGTCCGAGGAAATCGGAGAGATGGACCGCCTTCCCGCTGGAATCGTGCAGCGTGAAGTCAGGGGCGACCTGTCCGACCTTCGTTCCCACGGGGAGGTTCGCCCGCACCGCGGTGACCGCGGGGTTCTGTGTCGAGCCGCCGGCTGGCGTTGTTGTGCCGGTCTCGCTCGGGGCTCCAGGTAGCGTGACTGTCCCGTCTGCGTCCACGCGGATCGTCGTCACCGTGGATCCACTCTTGCCCTGGTTGTCGAACAGCATCAGCGTGACCTCGTAGTCACCGGGGCCCGCGTAGCTGTGGGTGACCGTCTTGCCGGAGCCGGTGAACCCGTCGCCGAAGACCCACTGGTAGGAGACGATCTGCCCGGAGGTGTCCTGCGAGGCCGAGGCGTCGAGCACGACGCCGAGGCCCTTCGTCCCCTGCGGGGCGGTGGTGGCGGAGAAGCTGGCGATCGGCTGGCCGCTTGCGATGACGCCGAGACCGATCGTGGCGATGACCGATAGAAGAACGATGCCAAGCTGTTTACGTGTTGCCTTGTTCAACTCGGATCACCTCACTTGTTGCGGCATGATACCGCATCGCGTCGCCACCGGCACGGGGGATTGTCATACCTAGGAGACGTCGCTATAATGGGTCGCCAATGCTCGACCGAAACGGTAAAAGGAGTGGAGCGATGAGACAGGCGGAAGTCAAGGCGCTGTTGGTCGACCCGGTCAACAACGCACCGGTGATCCTCCTGAAGGATCGCAATTCGAGCAAGGCTGTTCCCATTTGGATTGGAGAATCTGAAGCGATGTCCATCGCCTTCGGCCTGCAGAACAACAGCTTCCCCCGCCCCCTCTCCCACGACCTGATGAAGCAGATCATCGAGGACCTCGCTGGGCACGTGGAGAAGGTCGTGATCAGCGGGCTGGAGGGAGGGACGTACTACGCGTCGATCTTCCTTCAGAACCACAGCGGGGCGACAGTGGAAGTTGATGCCCGTCCCTCCGATTCGTTGGCCCTGGCGCTGCGCATGGGAAGCCCGATCTACATTGCGGAGGAGGTCTTCGAGGCTTCCGCTATCGAATCCCCGTTCGCCGAAGAAGACGCCTTCCAGAACTTCGTGGACTCCAACATGAACCTGGCTCAGTTTCGCAAGCTGATCAGCTAGCCGCGGATGACCTCCGTGCCTCGCGGCAGGAGCAGGAGTTCCTGAGCGGAGAGCCCCTGGTTGAGGATAAGTTGCGACGCGTACAGGCTGGTGGTTCGCTTTCCGTCTGCAGAGAAGAGTACGACCTGCTTCACGAGGAACGTCTCCCGATCGATCCACAACATCCGCGTGAGCTTGCCGGTCTTTGCGTCATAGACCTTCAGGATGAACCCTCCGGGGATCGCATTAACGTTCGTGTCGTGGTCCACTCCTGAGATGCTCGCCGCAAGGGTCATCGAGGCCGCCGAAGTGGGGTTCTTCATGCACAGTGAGAACGGCTCCGGCTCGAGGCGGCCGGAGATCGTCTGCTCCACGCACAGGGCGTTGGGGAAGGAAAAGGTGTCGAACTGCGGCGTGTTCTGAGACACGCGCAGGGTGACCTTGCCTGCCCGCCACTCGCTTGCCAGTGCGGTCACGTCGAGGCTCTCAAGACCAAGCTGCGAGAGCGGAAAACCAACCCATCGCTTGATCACGGTCAGGTTATCCTTCGGGATGTAGTGGGACAACAGATCACGGTCAACGGTGTAGATCTCCCCCTCCAGGTCCGGTGGGGCGAGGTAGCGGACGCGGAGCGTCGCCTGCGGACTCGTGAGGTACCACACGCGCATCCTGATCGTGTTCTCGACCTGGCCGGACTGCGTCGCCTCGACGACCGCTTCGAGGTCCTTGACGCGCGAGAAGGCAGTCTCCACCCGCCACAGGAGTCCGGCCGGCTCCATCGGGTTGTGCTCGTTCAGCAGGTACTGGGCGACGGTCACGACCCCGACGATCATGGCGACGAAGAGGCCGAACCCAAGAAGAATCAGATTTTGACTGTTCATCCCAAAGCATTATAATCCCGTTGT
>CAZBWD010000204.1:0-2825 GCA_964495585.1 uncultured Thermotogae bacterium | reverse complement strand
GCTCAAGACGCTGCGCGGCGTGCACGAGGTCATCTCGACGATCATGTTCAACTGGATCGCGCACTTCCTCGCCTTCTACCTCGTTGCCAACATCCTCGTCGATCCGGTGCGTGCCGAGCGGACGATCAGTGTGCTGGTGAGCGCCCGCTTTCCGTTGCTTGTCCGGGGGACCGACCTGTCTTAC
Source organism: uncultured Thermotogae bacterium (assembly GCA_964495585.1). GTDB lineage: Bacteria > Bipolaricaulota > Bipolaricaulia > UBA7950 > UBA9294 > CAZBWD01. The sequence goes on along the minus strand of CAZBWD010000204.1, from coordinate 2,641 downwards.
GCGGTGTTTGCCGCGGTGGCGTTCGCCGTGGTGATCTACTTCCTCCTCTGGCACACCGTGACCGGGTACGAGGTGCGTGCCGCCGGGCTGAACCCGACCGCGGCGCGCTATGGCGGGATCAAGAACCGGCGCACCCTGCTCCTTTCTTTCATCCTCGGCGGGCTGGGGGCGGGGCTCGCCGGGGCCACCGTCGCCATGGGAAACCCGCCGACCTACGCGGTGATCAGCGGGCTCCCGCAGCTGACGAACGTCGGGTTTGACGGGATGGCCGTGGCGATGGTCGGCCGCAACCACCCGATCGGGATCCTGATCGCGGCCGTCTTCTTCGGCGGACTGACCGCGGGAGGACGGATGATGCAGATCACCGCGGGGGTTCCACTGGAGATGGTCCGGGTCGTAGAGGGGGTCATCGTCATCGCAATGGCGATCCCCGAACTCATCAGGGTCTTTCGGATCCTGCGGCGCGGCGTGCAGAGGCTGCTTGCGAGGAGACCGGCATGATCCTCAGCTACTTCTGGAGCATCCTGTTCATCTCGCTCCACGCGATGGTGCCCATCACCCTCACGGCGGTGGGGGAGATCGTCGGGGAGACGGCGGGCCTGTTCAACATCGGCCTGGAGGGGATCCTCTTGATCTGTGCATTCACCGGGACGATGGGCGCCGAGGCGGCCGGTCCGTGGGTGGGCCTGCTCGTCGGGATGGGTACCGGCGCGGTGATCGGCCTCATCTTCTCGATGATCAACGCCTACTGGAAGGGCGACCAGATGATCACCGGCATCGGGATCAACCTCTTTGCGATGGGGTTCGTCGCTTTCGGGTTGATCATGCTTGGCGCGCCGGGTTTCCACGCCGTATCCGCGCAGGCGCGGATGGCGCCGATCAAGACCCCCGTGGGGAACCTGAGCCCGATCATCCTCCTTGCTCTGATCGCACCGTTTCTCATCTACTGGTTCCTCAACCGCACCCGTGCCGGACTGATCCTCAAGGCGGCAGGGGAGAACCCGGAGGCGGCCGACGTGGCGGGGATCAACGTCAACCTAACGCGCCTCTTGGCGACGACGTTCGGGGGCATGCTCGCCGGGCTGGCGGGGGCGTACATGAGCGTTTCCTGGATCGGCTCGGTCACCAAGGACATCTCCGCGGGACGGGGGTTCATCGCCTTGGCGACGGTCGTATTCAGCGGGCTGAACCCGCTCTTCGCGTTGCTTGGCGGGTTCATCTTCGGCTTCTTCGAGAGCCTCGCCACCTGGATCCAGAACCTCCCCGGGTCGAAGGCGGTCCCCTGGCAGTTCGTGGCCATGATCCCTTACCTCGTGACGCTCCTCGTTGTCGCGGGAGTGATCGGCCGCGTGCGGTTCCCCAAGGCGCTTGGGCAGCCCTACAAACGCGAGTAATTCCGGTTGACTTCTCGCCGTTTCGGCCCTAGGATAGGATGCGTTGCAACAGCTGGGGGGGTGAGGGTCGCGTCATCCCACCGGAGGGCGCTCGACACTACAGGAGGTGGAAGATGCGCAGGATACTGGTACTCGCCCTGGTGGCCGTCATGGCCCTGGGGGTGTTCGGCTTCAGTCAGCAGCAGGTCGGGACGAAGGACCACCCGATCTACATGCTGCTTCCTCCGTCGACCAACGGAGCGGTGGCGCAGAAGACAGGGGCGCAGATTGCGGAAGACCTCTACAAGCGCACGGGTCTCTTCATCAAGCCGGTCCTTCAGGCGGACTACGCGGCGATGGTCGAGGCGTTTGCGGCATCCAACGGGGACACGTTCGGGCTGCCCGCAACCACGATGTATCTCAGCATCTACGATCGCACGAACGGGAATGTGACCCCCCGGCTTTGTTCGGTGAGGTACGGGTTCGCCTTCTACTTCGCGAGCATCTACGTCTGGCGAAATTCGGGGATAAAGACGCTGCAGGACCTCGCCGGGAAGACCTGGATCTACACCGATCCCGGCTCCACCTCCGGCTATGTCCTTCCGACCCTCTTGTGGAAGAAGCTGGGGATCACCTTCGATGAGAACCACATGGTGGAGGCCGGAAGCCATCCGAACGCCATGGCGGCGCTCCTGAACAAGCAAGGGGACTTCTGCACGGGATACGGTTCCCCGCCGATCCCGCCCAACGGCTGCAGCGTGCAGTGGCAGTACGGAGATGATCCGGAGCTGTGGATCTGGGACCGCTACAACAACGCGCTCTATCGCCCCGGCCTGCGCGGCAAGTGCGTCGATCTGCGCGAGACCATGTTCCAGACCTATGGGGGCGAGGACAAGGTCTTAAGCGAGATCGGCGTCCTCGCGACGATCGGGCCGGTGCCGAACGACTGCCTCGCCTTCGGGCCCAACTTCCCGAAGGACATGGAGGACAAGATCGTGAAGGCGATCGAGGACGAGTTCAACGACAAGACGATGCAGGCGCTGTGGGCCGACCCGCAGTTCTACCAGTGGACCTCGGTTCAGGAGATCACCGACGCCTACTACGACGGCTACCGCGACCTCCTTGGGGTCCCGATTCCCAAGCGCTAGGTTTTGCGCTAGCCAAGAAGCGTGAGTAACATCATGGGAGGGGATGAGTCCCCTCCCATGCTCTTTTCGTGCGCCAGGCATGTCATGTAACCAGGAGGTGGAAGTCCTTTGCGGTCCGTA
>CAZBWD010000203.1:0-2882 GCA_964495585.1 uncultured Thermotogae bacterium | reverse complement strand
GATCAGCTTGCCGTCCAGGTAGTTCAATGCGGCAAACAGCGCGATCGTGCCGTGGCTTTTGTAGTCGTGCGTCTTCGTGCGAATCTCTCCCACGCCAAGAGGTAGCCCTGGCTGGGTTCGCTCCAGCGCTTGGCACTGGCTCTTCTCGTCACAACACAGCACCAGGGATCTCTCCGGTGGATCGAGATACAAACCGATGACGTCCCAGAACTTCTCCACGAACCGAGGATCGTTGGACAGCTTGAACGTCCTGACCAGATGAGGCTTGATGTCGTTTGCCTTCCAGATCCGATGTACACTGTCGGGCGAGATACCGACCTCCCTGGCCATCGTGCGCACGGTCCACCGCTGATGAGGTTTCCGGGGCTGCGTTGCACGGGTGATGACCTGCTCCACCTTGTCGGGAGGAATCGAGGGGCGTCGTCCCCGTCCCTTACGATCCACCAGTCCTTCCAAGCCTTCTCGCTCGAAGCGCTGCGACCACCTGTTCACACACTGCACGCTGACGCCCAGTTCTCGGGCGACCTCGGCCTGTTTGACCCCTTCGGCTCTCCGCAACACAATCGCCGCCCGCAGGCTGTCCCGCTTGGAGACACGGGGTGCCTTCACCCGGCGCTGCAGCTCGTCCCGTTCTGCTTCGGTCATCTCTCCTCTGGATATGGGTCGGCCCATGGACACAGGATACTATGCCACAAACCTTGATGCATGGTATTTGTCGGACGCAACGCTAGGGAGTCTGTCTTTTGCGGGACTAGCTGTCCCACACTGGCCCAAGCTCCGGTTGGATCAACCGATCGCCGCGCGCCAGTCTGCCGATTGCCCCGCTCTCTGCAGAGGTGAGGGCAAAGTCGAAGATGTCGAAGTTCTCCTGTGCGTGCGTTGCATTCGATGCCTTGGGGATTGCCGCGACGCCGGCCTGCTCCACCAACCAGCGCAGCGCGACCTGGACAGGGGTCTTGCCGTGCGTGGCGCCGATTCGCGCGAGGAGCGGATCGTCGCGCACGCGGCCCATCGCGAGCGGGGCGTACGCTGTGACGATCGCCTCGTGCTGCCGTGCGGTGGCGAGCACCCGCTCCTGCGCGCGAGGTACGGATGGTACTCCACCTGATTACAGGCAACCCGCGCGATTGCGGCTGCCCGCTCGAACAGGGCCGCCGGGAAGTTGCTGACCCCGACCACGCGGACGCGTCCCCGATCGACCTCCTTCGTCATCGCGGCGAGGCTCGCCTCGAGCTCAAAGGCGGGGTTCGGCCAGTGGACGAGCCACAGGTCGACGTACTCGGTCCGCAGCCGCCGCAGACTCCCGTCGAGGCTCCGGCGGACGCCGGCCGGGGAGAGGCCGTCCCCGCCAGGCCTTGGTCGTGAGGAAGACCTCCTCTCGCGCGACGCCCGAGGTGGCGATCCCCGCGCCGACCGCGGCTTCGTTGTCATAGATCTCCGCCGTGTCGAGGTGCCGGTATCCGATGCGCAGCGCCGCGTCCACCGCCTGCGCGCACTCCCGTCCAGTCATGCGGAACGTCCCGAACCCCAAGGCCGGGATCGCGATCCTGGCGGCGTGCACAGTGATCATCCCCGTCCCCCTCTCATTGGGCGTTGTTCAGGTGCCGAACCGGGTCCGGTATTCCTTAGAGAACGCCTGGGCGGCTTCTTCCACAGCGGGATTGGCACAGATCTTCCAGACGACCGAGGACTGGACGGCCGCGTAGTCTGCACCGAGCTTCCAGGCCATGAGAAGCTCCTCCGGCGTTCGCACGCTCGCGGCGATGACCTGTGTGTCGTTTTCGCCGTCGCGGACCAGGTCGACGATGTCCCCGACGACGCGGCAGCCGTCCCCGCCGATGTCGTAGATCCGTGCCATGTACGGAGCCAGGTACTGCGCGCCAGCCTGGATCGCGAGCAGCGCCTCGTTTGCAGCGCAGATCGCCGTGGCCGTGGCGCGAACCTGCTGAGACGCCAACCGGTGGATCGCCTCGATCCCGGCCGCAGTCACCGGCAGCTTCACGACAACCCGTTCAGGGTCGATCTGCGCGAGCGCGCTGCCCTCGGCAACCATCTCCTGCGCGGTGAGACCGGAGACCTGAACGAACACAGGATCGTCGATCGTCTCCAGGATCCTTTTCACCATCTGGGCTGACGGCGTTCCAGCCTGCGCGACAAGCGACGGGTTGCTCGCCACACCGCAGAAGACGCCAAGCGCGTACGACCGTTCAATGTCATCCATTTCTGCAGCGATGAGAATCAGCTTCATGGTGAGGCTCCCTTGTGCGCTTGGATCGCGTCGAGCACGTCGCCGAAACGGGCGAGCGCCGGTCCTCCGTCCATGATCAGCGCAACGAACGCTGCCTCTAGGATTTCCTGCGACGTGGCGCCGGCGGCGAGCGCGCCGCGCACGTGGTAGGAGATGCACCGCTCGCAGCCCTTCACGATCGAGGCCGCGACGGCGATCAGTTCCTTGTGCTTGTGGGAGAGAGCGCCGTCGGCGTGCGCCGCTGCGGTGAACCGACGCCAGGCGGAGATCACCCCCGCGTATTCGGACTGAGAAAGAGCGGCCATTGTCTCGGCGAGCATCTCGGTCGCCTGACGCATGCCGTCGACGTCGCTCATGACAATCCCCCCTCCGCGGCAAGTCGCCGCAGGAGCCCGCGCTCCGCCGGTACGGCGACGCGACCGGCCCCGGCGCGGAGCAGGCGGTCCACTGCCGCGCGGGAGGACGGGCTGCCGACTGCCTTGACGCCGATCCGTCCGCCGGTGTGCCGTACGAGCGCGCCGATCAACTCCGGCGTGGCCGCCCCCTGCGTTTCCGGGCGGGTGGAGACGGTGCGAAAACCGATGGTGTTCGCGACGAACGCAGCTTCGTCCGCCTCGTCGTAGGCCTCGTGCAC
>CAZBWD010000202.1:1926-2895 GCA_964495585.1 uncultured Thermotogae bacterium | reverse complement strand
CCCATCCCCCCCACACCCCCCCCCCCCCCCGCGCCCTCACGCGGGGAGCGCGGCGCCCGGCCCCCCGCGGGGAGGGAGCAGGGCTGCAGTCGGGTGGGGCGGGACACGTCCCTCGGGGACGCTGCGGATCCTCGGCGAGCTGGGCGCGATGACCGCGGATCTGCCGAACCGGGTGGCGGGCATCGCTCTCGGGCTGGGCGCGCGCCTGGGCGCCGCGCTGGTGCGAAGAACAATGCTGCGGCGCAGCTACCTGCGTCCCCTCTTCGAGAAGAGCAGCGTCCTCTCCGGCGCGACGGTGACCCTCCACGGGGTCCGTTCCCTCCCGCAGGTGCGGGGAGACCGCCGGCGATCCCACGAGAGCCGCCACTTCTACATCCTGGACGTGACCGTGAAGCCCCGCCGGGAGCGTTGGGGAACGCACCGCTGGACTCCTGGCGACCTGTCGCTGGTGGCACCCGGCGCCCTGCCGGCCTGGCCCGAGGAGGACCTGGAGGTCGGTCGGATCTTTCACGCCGAGCGTTGGCATCGAGACCGATTCGTCGAGGTCTACGGTGGCCCCCTCTGCGGGCCCCAGCGCCTCCGCCTTCACATCGGCCTGATCCCGAGCGAGCGCCGCTTCCACTTCCGGTACTACCTCGAGCTCCTGCGCAGAGACCCGGTGATCTGAGCTTCGGTCGGTTGCGGCCGACTGCGGGCTTTCCTGTCGGTAGAAGCGTCTCTGATCTCGGCGGCCCCGATCGCTCCCAGGGGTCGCCGGACGATATCCCGGATCTGTTGAGGTACTGCGCGGATTCGTGGTACAGGAAGCCTCTCGAGCAGTCACAGGAGGAAGCGAATGCTGGATTTCATCGACGCGAGGATCGTTGCGGCGGTCCAGATACTGATCGCCATCGGGATCGTTCGATTCTGGACGACGTGGCTCCGAACCGAACACGAGGAGCCCTGGCTGCCGACGGGCTATCTGGAGCA
>CAZBWD010000202.1:0-1916 GCA_964495585.1 uncultured Thermotogae bacterium | reverse complement strand
GGCTACACTCATGGTTGTTGCGGCAGTCCTTCTCTTTCTCGGTAGTGCCCTGGGTGAGCGGTTGTCACTCGTTTGCGGTGGGATGATGCTGTTCCTCACCGTGATCGACACCGCCTATTTCCTGCAGAACGGCATGTTTGCGAAGGAGAAGGGGGGAGCTGCGCACCTGCGTCTGATCCTCACCTTGACCCTCGTCAGTCTCTTGATGATTCTGCGGTTCCTCTAGAAGGCCTTCTGGCGCCCACGAGGGGGGGGCGGGAGACCATTCCGACCCTGGCTCCCCCGATCTGGATCCCGACGCGGCAGGGAAGAAGGCGGATTCCAGTCTTGCTACGATGTCGGGAGGCGCCATGTGGCATGGAGACTCGGAGAACGAACGCCTGCGCAGTCGTCGTCGGAAGCCCTGAGATTCGAAAAGATTTCCGTCGGTTGTGCCGAAGAGCCAGGAGGGGGCTCAGGAATCCGCACGGAGGTCTATCCGAGGCCGGAGGCGTTGGAGAATCGTGGAACCTGGACATGAATCCTCGGACGGTCGAATGTCGCCCATGGGCCTTCTTCTGCCCCCGCGCATACCCTGCGTCGGATCCATCAGGAGTCGGCTCTGGAAGACGATAGAGATCCAGGAACGGCGTCAATCGGCGAGCGAGCAGTGCGAAGACTGACATTACGGTGCTACTTGAAGGCGCTCCTGATTGCGCTCCTTGTCGCGATAAGCCCATTCACCCCGGACGACGCGCTTCGATCGATCATCGGAGGAGCTTTCGTAGCGCTCGTCTACCTGCTCTTCATCGCCAAGCCAGACAGCCAGCCTCGTCGTGAGGACCGCGAAAGGCGCCCGACTCGCGACTGGGTTTTTCTCGGTGGCGTCCTCCTGCTGTTATTGGCGGACTTCTTCCCCACCATCCAGTGGTTCTACGAACGCTGGACGCAGAGCATCTGGAGGGATGGCCATGGTCTCTTCATTCCCTTCGTCATGTACTACATCGGCAGGAAGATCCTGACGGGTCAAAGCGCGGTCGTCGAAGACGCATCCTTGTTGGGACTCGCGTTCCTGGTACCCGGCCTGTCGCTCGTCATGCTGGATGCGGGCATCCACACCCACTATCTCGCCGGGATCGGCTTGGTTCTGTCACTGCCGGGCCTCTCGCTGCTGATCCTCGGCAAGAAGCGAACGAAAGCCCTGAGCTTCGTCTTTGTTCTCGGAGTCTTCCTCGTTCCCCTACCTGCAGTGGTATCTCGCGCCTTTCTCCTGCGTGACATCACCGCTGACGCAGTCGCGATGATCTATCGGAGCTTGGGTTTCGCGGTGGTGATCGAGAACAAGACCCTCTTCTTCTCCGATCTGACCTTCATGATCGCCGACACGTGTAGCGGCTACGCTCTCCTCACGGCAGGAACCGCGATAGCGCTCATCCTCGTCTATCTGACCACCTCGCGAATTCGACGCGCGTTGGTCCTTCTCGCTGTCTTCCCTGTCGCTCTCGCAACCAACGTCGCCCGCTCTGTAATCTTGATCGCCCTGACGATGGGATTCGGGACCAAGATCCTCTCCAGCCCTATTCATCCTGCCACGGGCATCGCAGCCTTCATGGTCAGCGCGATGGGCCTTGGCCTGATCGCCGGGTATCCCGCTACCAGGGACAGTGGGCGATGATTCACGTATCCACCCGCCGTGCGGGCCTACTCCTGATTCTGCTGGTGCTACCGCTGTTTCCTGTTTGGCTGCATCATCCGTCCGGACGGTGGGAAGACACCTGCGCAGATCCTTCGGCGTTCCTCGCCTACTCCGAGGATCTGTCGGCGGGTGCCCTCGACAAGAAAGGGAAGGCAGCCCCGCGGTTCGATCTCATCTCGTCGGTCGTGGGAGAGACGCAGCTGTTCGCGGGCAGCAGTGCGCCCCTATTCGACTATTCCAT
>CAZBWD010000201.1:0-2916 GCA_964495585.1 uncultured Thermotogae bacterium | reverse complement strand
TATGTCCGGTGGTGTGGGAGGACGGGGGCTGTGAAGCCCCCTCCTACCCGATTCTCTGACTCCGAACTGGCCGGGCCGCCTGGTTCCGGGGACGCCTTCAGTGAGCTCGGCCACCAGGCGCTCGAGACCGAGGGTCCGCGATCCCTTGACGAGGAGCAGGTTCCGCGTTCCCGGCAGCGCGGCGCGGACCGCCTCGGCGAGCCCCTCCGGCGGGATTAAGCGCGGGCGCCCGGAAGCGGTTGTCCCGGCCTCCCGGCACGCCGCGACCGCCCGCTCTCCCACCGGGAAGATCGGCCCGATGCCCAGTTCGATGGCGAAGGCGAGGACCTCCCGGTGCAGGCGTCCCGCGTCGTCTCCGAGCTCGCGCATCTCCCCGAAGACGAACGCCCGTCGATCGGCCGGCAGGTGGAGGTCCGCCAGGGTCCGGAGGGCGGCGCGGGTCGAGTCGGGGTTCGCGTTGTAGGTGTCGTCGAGCACGTGTCCGAACGGCGCGGGGACGAGGTTGAGGCGGTGGAGGATCGGGCGGAGGCTCATCGCGCGGCGGTGGATCGTCTCCGGCTTCACTCCCAGCTCGAGCGCGGCGGCCACGGCGAGCAGGAGGTTCGTCGCGTTGTGCGCTCCCAGAAGCTGGGTCTCGAGGGTCATCGGAGGTTCGCCGATCGCCAGGCGTAGAAAGAACCCGGTGTCCTCGATCCGCCCCCGCAGCGTTCCTGCGGTCAACCCGGCGGTGGCGACCGGCACGGGTGCGTCCTGCGCCATCCGGGAAAGGAGCGGGCTGTCCGCGTTCAGGATGATCCTGCCGCCGGGCGAAAGACCGCGCACGAGTTCCCATTTCTCCCGGGCGACCGCCTCGATCGTCCCGAAGCCCGCGAGGTGCCCCTGCCCGACCATCGTGAGGACCGCGAGGTCGGGAGCGAGGAGACGGGCGAGCGGCGCAATGTCGCCCGGGACGTTTGCTCCCAGTTCGAACACACCGACTTCGCTGTCCCGCGGCATGGCGAGCAGGGCGAGCGGGAGGCCGATCTGCGTGTTGAAGCTTTCCGGCGCGCAGAACACGGCCCGGTCCCCCGCTACAAGGTGGGCGAGGACCGCCTTGGTGGTCGTCTTGCCGCAGGTCCCCGTGATGCCGATGAAGGTCGCGTGCAGGGTCGCGCGCCAGGCCGTGGCGAGCGCCTGGAGAGCCGCGAGCGTATCGGGGACGAGGATCAGGTTCCGGCCGGCTTTCGGGATTGCGCCCTCGTCGGAGATGATCGCCCCGCACGCCCCGCGGGCGAACGCCTCATCGAGGAACCGGTGGCCGTCGGTGCGGGCCCCGGGCAGGGCGACGAACAGGTCGCCGGGGACCACGTGCCGGGAGTCGTGGACGACGCGGCCGGGGGTCGCGCCGTCGCCGCGCAGGAGCCGCCCTTCGACGAGCCGCGCGATCCGCGCCGCGGAGAACATCGCTACGAGGCCGGGGCGGCGAGCGGGACGGTCACCTCGCGCTCGTCGTAGAGGAAGTAGCCGTCGATCCGCGTGCGCACCTTGCTGATCCCCTCCAGGCCCTTCCCGCTTGGCGACAGCGGGTTGGGGGCGAACAGCTCGACGCTCAGCGTGTCGTAGCCCGGCAGGTCCTCGATCGCGGCGATCAGGTCATCGAGCGACGTGAACTCCTGCGGCGCCTCCCCGCTCTCCAGGAGCCGCGGGCCCGCGTAGGCGCGCACCGTGATCTCGTCGGCGGAGAGGTCCGCGGGGATCTTGATCGAGCCGGTCTGCGTCACGAGGTCCCCGTGGTAGGTTTGGAGGTCCACCGTGTAATGGACCGTGTCACCCGGCGCGTAGCTGGCCCTGTCGAGGCCGAGGTGGTTGATGCGCATCGCCTTGAGCCCCTGCGTGATCTGCATCGAGGCGGTGATCCGCGTGATCTTGGGCGCGGCGAAGTCGTTGTACTGCAGGAAGCCCACGAGATCGGCAAGCTGCCACGGCGGGAAGACAGCGACATCCTGCGTGCTCAAGAAGATGTCGTGCCGCTTAAGCGGTTTGGGCAGTCCGGCGCCGGCGATCTGGTAGTCGACCTCCACCGTCCCCTGCCCGATCCGGTTCAGGGTCTGATCGATCGCCTCGATCCCGGTGGCGAGCACGAGGTCCGGAAGGACGAGCGGCTCATGCACGAGATCGATCTTGAAGGTCTTCGTCTGCCCGGTGTCCCGGTCGAAGACCGAAAGCGAGAGGTCGATGAGGTTCGAGGAACGTCCAACCCGCCCGGCGATCCCGGCGGTGCGATCGACGAGGATCGACCCGATCGAGCTGCCGAGCGTCCCCAGCTTGAACGAGGCGTCGTAGGCCTTCATCGTGTCGTAGATGTGCACCGTGGTCAGCGGGAGGTCGGCTGTCCCGCTTGAGAGGAACGGGTGCCCGAACCCGACGATCGCGGTGCCGTCCTTAAAGGTGAGGGTTCCCAGCGCGCCGATCGTGACGTCCCCGCTCGCCAGGGCGACGCCGATCGCGCTGCCCGGTTCGAGCGGCGCGGTCGTCTCGGTCTTCGACTTGGTCCCGCCGGCCATCGGCGCGAGCGCTAGGCCGAGCGCGGCCAAGCCGGTAGGCGCGGGCTCGATCTGCGCCGGCAGGAAGTCACTGATCAGGCCGGGCGGGGCCTGCACCGCGCTCTCCCCGTTCATCAGGGCGTCGAGCGAACGGCCGGCGAGCCCGGTGACCAGGAGCGGCGACTCCACGGGGTAGGCGAAAACAGTATCCGGCGCCTGCGCCAGGGTCTTTGCGTCCGGTCGCGCGGCGACCTCCTCCAGCCGGACCCCGGACAGGACCGCCGCGGGATCCGGACGGGTGGAGGAAACCTTCCCGTTCACCTCGTCGACGAGCCCGAGCATCTGCTCGATCGGGGTGACGCACACGGGGCAGCCCGGGCCGTGTAGCAGTTCG
>CAZBWD010000200.1:0-2934 GCA_964495585.1 uncultured Thermotogae bacterium | reverse complement strand
GAGCCAGAATGCTTAGTCTAGCCTATTTGGCGGACGCGACACTAGCACTGCCGGCGCCCTGAGGTGTCGCAACGGCGGGACAGTCCGTCGTGCATCAGGGCTCCGAGGTGACGAAGCGCTTCCCGTCCTCGCAGCACAGGATCTGAATGACGTGCCGGCCGGAGGAGACGGCGGGCGGGAGCCCTCCGCCCGGGCTGACCCACTGACCGATCATGTAGAAGTTGCGCAGACCAGGCAGGGTCTTTCTCATCCGCATGCTGAACTGTTTGCCTGACGGCAGCCAGCCCTCGTAGCTTCCGCACCAGTTGCCGGTGTAGCGCTCCCAGGTGATCGGCGTGGCCATGTCCCACATCTCGATCTTCTCGCGGATGCCGGGGAGGCGCTGCTCGAGCGCGTCGATCACCCGCTCCGCGGTGGCCTCCTTCTCCCCCCGATAGCGCTGCGAGTCCCCGGCAAGGGCCTTCCACCGGTCGTAGTCGGAGTTGAGCATGACGACGAGGACGGTCTTTCCCTCCGGTGCAAGCTGGGGGTCGAAGTGGTAGGGCATCATCCTCAGGCGGTCGCGCTTCCTGCCGTCGATCACGACCGGGCGCTCGAGTGGGAAGCTGATCCCCGAGACGGTTGCCGGGAGATCCTTCAGCGGATCGGCGATCCCGAGACCGATGTACAGAAGCGGCGGGAACAGCCGCATGTTGTTGTAGTACCCCTTGATGGTGTCGTTGACGTACCGCCCTTCGAGCATGTCGAAGATCGTCGCGTGACCGTCGGCGGCGGAGATGACGATGTCGGCGCGGTGCTCGCTCCTGTCCTCGAGCCGCACGCCCACCGCGCGGTCGTCCTCAACAAGGATCTTCGACACCCGTGCCGAGTACTGAACCTCGCCGCCCAGGTTGAGGAACCGCTTCTCGATGCCACGCGCGAACGGGAGGGAGCCTCCCAGCGGATAGCCGGCGGCCTTCACGTGCTGCCAGGCGAGCGGCACGATGAGCGCGAGCATCGGGAAGTCGGAGACATCTCCGAGCAGCGAGGAAAAGGCCTCCCGCAGGAACGGGTTCTTGAGCCTGCCCGAAAAGTCGACGATCGAGGTGCCCCGCCACTTCATGAGCTGGTAGGCGAACGGAAGCAGGGCACGGGCCATGCGCAACTTGTCCTTCCACGTGGAGAGCTCCGGTGCCTTATCGACCGGAAGGTCGAACCGTGTGAACTTCCGGATGGCTTGTGTGAGGACCCGGATCGGTCGCGCGTCTTCGGGAGCCAGATCGAGGAGGTGTCGCTCAAGGCGATCGACATCCCCGTAAAGGACGAGAGCGCGGCCATCCTTGCCCTCGACGCGCAAATACTCGTCAAGGTTGATTATCGCGCTCCCCTGGAGCGCGCCGACCTCCTTCCACAACCGGTGGTAGCTCACCCCGGGAGCCGAACCGCCCAGCCAGTGGATGCAGCCGTCGATCGTGTAGCCATCCCGCTTCCAAGCGGTACACACGCCTCCGGGGAGCCGGCGCATCTCGAAGATCTTGACGCGATATCCGTTCATCCGTCCGTAGCAGCCCGCACACAGGCCGGCGATGCCCCCGCCAATGATGGCAATGGACTTGCCCTGCTCATGCACTTCGTTGCCCACCGTAGAACCCTCCTTACCAATGGTGCCTAGCCTAAGCAATCCAGGGGACACAGGGCAAGGAAAGACGGCAGAGGGGACCGTACAACAGGGGGCTTGCGACAACGGAGCGGGCATCACACAGGAAACGGCGGGAGAAGACCGGTCCTTGCTTGCGGGACGAACAGAGATCAGGGTACAGTCAAGAGGAGGACACCATGACAGGACTGAGCGGCATCTTCCCACCGATCCCCACCCCGTTCTCCCGGGAAGGGGAGGTCGATCTTCCTGCCCTCGCGGTGAATCTCGATTGGTGGAACGGCTTTCCCTTATCAGGATACGTCGTCCTGGGTTCCAACGGCGAGGCGGTCCACCTCGAGGAAGAGGAAAAGCTACGGGTCGTCGGTTCGGTCCGCGCGAGGGTGCCGGAGGGTCGGATGCTGATTGCCGGCTCGAGCGAGTTGTCCACCCGCGCGACCATCCACTCGACAAGGAAGATGCACGACGCGGGAGCCGACCACGCACTCATCCTGCCGCCCTACTACTACAAGCCTCAGATGACCTCCGAGGCCCTCGACCGGCACTTCCGCACGGTGGCCGACGCAAGTCCGATCCCGATCGTCCTCTACAACATGCCAGCCAACACGGGAGTCGCCCTCGAGGCAGGCCTCGTCATCCGCCTAGCGGAGCACGAGAACATCGCCGGCCTCAAGGATTCAGGCGGCGACCTGGTGTGGCTGGCCGAGATCCGCCACAACACCCGGCCGGAGTTCAGCGTCCTCGCCGGTTCGGCGAGCTTCCTCCTGCCAGCGCTCGCACTCGGGGCAAACGGCACTGTTCCCGCCCTGGCGAACATCGCGCCGCAGCAGTGCCTCGACATTTATCAGAAGGCATCTCACGGCGACGTGGCGAGCGTGCAGTCCCTTCAGCTCGCGATGATCGAACCGAACACCGCTGTGACCCGTCGGTAGGGCGTGCCCGGGCTCAAGGCCGCGCTCGACATGATCGGACGCTACGGCGGCCCTGTACGACCGCCCCTTTATCCCCTCGTGGGGGATGAGCGGCTTGCGCTTCGCGGCATTCTCCAGCGTGCCGGGATCCTGCGTGTGGCGGCCGATGAAGGGGACTGAAGCAGGAGGGCGCATCCTGGGAAGCGGATTTCACAGATCCGTCGAAGGTGCCAGGGATCCTGCCCCTTAGCGTCGTCACCGGCGCGGCGCTTGGCAAACTCACGATTCGCCTGTTCAAGCTGAAACTCCTCGCTTGGAACCTTCTCGTCCGATGGGCCGGCCAGCGCGAGGAACCCTAACAGCCCAAGTTGGGCCTCAGGTGTAGGC
>CAZBWD010000199.1:0-2951 GCA_964495585.1 uncultured Thermotogae bacterium | reverse complement strand
TGCTCCTGCGGCCAGTTCTCCTCCGCGCCGAAGACGGTGGTGAACACCTCTTCGCGGCTCGCGCGGTTGGCGAGCCCGATCACCCCACCGGTGTGGGCGCAGGCGCCGTAGGCCACGACGAGCTTCGCCTTGTCGCGAATCAGCTCCACGATCTCGCGGTTCTCCTGGGTGCGGATCGCGCCGTTGACGAGCACCACATCGAGGGTGCCGTCCCCGTAGGACCGCAGATCGGCGTACTTGACGTCGACGGCACACGGCCACAGGGCGATGTCCGCCGCCGCGGCGACCTCGAGGATCTGCTCGTCGATCTCGAGGATCGAGACGTCACACCCGCCGCAGGCGGCCGCCCAGTAGACCCCGATCTTAGCCTTCGCCACGTTCGGTCACTCCCCGCTTCAGCGGGCTCGGCCCGAGCCTTCTGACGAGCATCGTGAACCCCGTCATCGTGCTCTGGAACTTCACGCCCTCGCTCGCACTGATCCATTCGAGGTGCAGCCGCCGCGGGTCGACCCCCGCCTCGGCAAGCGCCCGCTTGAACAGGGCGACCCGCCGACGGGTCTTGTAGTTTCCGCTCACGTAGTGGCAGTCGCCGGGGTGGCACCCGCCGATCAGGACCCCGTCCGCTCCCTTGTCGAACGCGACGACCACCATCTCCGCGCTGACCCGCCCCGAGCAGTTGACCCGTAGCGGGACAACATTCGGAGGATAGGTGAGGCGGCTCACCCCGGCGAGGTCCGCTCCGGCGTAGGAGCACCAGCGGCAGAGGAAAGCGACGATCCGCGGCTCAAATCCGTCCCGTCCTGTCTCAGGCATCTTCCAGCGCCGCCTCGATCATGTTGGAGAACTGCCTGTCGGTCAGGTTCTTTAGCTGTGCCGCGCCGGTCGGGCAGGCGGAGACGCACGTCCCGCAGCCCTCGCAGAGCACCTCGTTCACCTCCGCCACGCCGGCCGCGTTGAGCTCGAGCGCACTGTAGGGGCACATCGCCACGCAGATCCCGCACCCGCCGCAGACCTCCTCGTCGATCTCGACGACCTCCGGGGAGTGGACGAGCTTATCCTGGGACAGGAGGGCGGACGCCTTGGCTGCGGCGCCGCTTCCCTGGGAGACGGCATCCGGGATGTCCTTGGGCCCCTGGCCCGCACCCGCGAGGAAGATCCCCGCGGTCAGGCTCTCGAGCGGCCGGAGCTTGGGGTGCGCCTCCTTGAGGAACCCCTCCCCTCCGCAGCTGATCTTCAGCGTCTTCGCGAGCGCGAGGCTCGTCGGATGGGGGTCGATGGACAGCGCGAGGACGACGAGGTCGGCCTCGATCTCCATCCGCCGGCCGGAGAGGGTGTCGACCCCCCAGACCGCCACCCGATCCCCGTCGCGGTAGATCTTCGCGACCTTACCCCGCAGGTAGCGGATCCGTTCCTCCTCCATCCCGTGCTGGACAAACTCCTCGTACCCCTTGCCCCCGGCCCGGATGTCGATGTAGAAGACGACCGCCTCCCCGTCCGGCACGGCGTGGCGGTAGAGGAGGGCGTGCTTGGCGGTATACATACAGCAGATCTTCGAGCAGTAGGCGTTGTGGTGCTCGGGGTCGCGGGATCCGGAGCACTGGACGAACACGACCCGCTTGGGGATCCTCCCGTCGGACGGCCGGCGGACGACCCCGCCGGTGGGACCCGACGCGGAGAGGAGCCGCTCGAACTGCAGGCCGTCGATCACGTCGGGGACCTCGCCGCCGCCGTACTCGGTGAGCTTCCCGATCGGGTAGAGTGAGTACCCGGTCGCGACGATGATCGCGCCGACTTCCTCCTCGAGGATCTCCGGGCTCATGTCGTAGTTGATCGCCTTCGGCTCGCAGACGCGCGCGCACTCCGAGCAGCGCAGCGGCCGCAGGCCGAGGCAGGTCTCCTCATCGAGCGTGTACGAGGAGGGGATCGCCTGGCGGAACGGGATGTAGATCGCTTTGCGCGTCAAGAGCCCGCGCTCGAACTCGCTTCCCACGCTCTGCGGGCAGACCTTCTCGCACTCGCCACACAGGTTGCACTTGTCGGGGTCGACGTAGGTCGGATTCCTGCGGATCCTGACCGTGTAGTTCCCCACGTACCCGGAGACGTCGACGACCTCGCTATAGGTCAGGAGATGAATGCGCGGATGCCGCGACACCTCCACCATCTTGGGGGTGAGGATGCACTGCGAGCAGTCGAGCGTCGGGAACGTCTCCGAGAGCTGCGCCATGTGCCCGCCGATCGTCGGCTCCCGTTCCACGAGCACGACCTCGAAGCCGTTCTCCGCCACGTCGAGCGCCGCCTGGATCCCGGCGATCCCGCCCCCGATGACCAGGCAGCGGTTCGAGTGGTCGATCTCGACCGGCTCGAGCGGGTGGTTGCCGCGGACCTTCTCCACGATCGAACTGGCGATCCGGATCGCCTTCTTCGTCGCCGCCTCCCGGTCCTCGTGCACCCAGCTGCAGTGCTCGCGGATGTTCGCGATCTCACAAAGGAACGGGTTCAATCCCGACTCCTGTGCGACGCGCCGGAAGGTCGGCTCGTGCATCGCCGGTGAACAGGCCGCGACGACGACCCCGGTCAACCGGTGCGCGGCGATGGCGTTCGCGATCAGGCTCTGTCCCGGGTCGGAGCACACGTAGTCGTAGTCCGTGGCGAACGCCACACCGGGATGCCCCGAGAGCGCGGCGACGACCGCCTTCGTGTCGACCGTCCGTTCGATGTTGAGCCCACAATGACAGACGAAGACCCCAATCCTAGGCCGCGGCATCCATCGCTCCTTCCCCCTGTTCGTAGCCGAGGTCGAACGCCTGGGCGTTCAGCTCTTTGGTCTTGGGTGGAACCGAGCTCAAGATCGCCTCACGCATCGCGTCCTTGGAGACGACCCCCGTGATCGCCGTGAGCGCACCGAGCATGACGACGTTCGCCACGATCTTCCGGCCCAGCCCTTCGGCGAG
>CAZBWD010000198.1:0-2982 GCA_964495585.1 uncultured Thermotogae bacterium | reverse complement strand
CAACTCGGTCAGGACCGGCTTGCCCGTGAGTATCGACGTCTTGAAATTGCCGTGAATGACGTCGGACAAGTAGTCGATATACTGGACCCCGAGCGGCTTATCGAGTCCGTACTCGTGCCGGACCTGCGCCAGCTGCTCCTGCGTCACGCTTCTTCCGCCGAGGATCGCTTCGGCGGGCCCGCCGGGCATCATCCGCATGACGAGGAAGACGAGGGTGAGGAGGATGAAAAGCATGGGCACAGTCAACAGAAGCCGCTGGATGACATACCGGCCTATTCCGCCCATGGCACGCCCTCTCATTCTGAAGCGCTATACGCAACGAGGAAACAAACAAGTTCGAATGAATACAGATCTTACCAGGATCCTCAAGGTCGGGCAAGCTGAGGCAGGGACCCATCTTTCCTGCGAGGGCCGGGGCGTGTCCGTAAAGGCGGCCCTCAGCGCTACAGCCGATGGACCTTGAGGAGGTTGGTCCGCCCCCCGCCGGCAAGCGGCACGCCAGCGGTGATCACGATCAGGTCGCCTGATCGCGCGAGCTCGAGCCGGGACAGCATCTCGCAGACGGCGTCCAGCATGTCATCGGTCCCCTCGACCTCGCGGACCAGGAGCGGGGTAACCCCCCAGGTCAGGGCCAGCCGGCGGTAGGTCGTCTCGCTAGGGGTGAGCGCGAAGATCGGCTCGCGGGGCCGTTCGCGGGCGATCTGCCGAGCGGTGTACCCACTCCAGGTCGAGGTGGCGATCAGACGCGCGCCCAGCTCACCCGCGATCCGCGCTGCCGCGTTACTGATCGCGTCGGTGATCGGCTGGGCGTGCTTCAGTGTCGCGAACGTGCCGGAATCCACCCAGTGGAGCATCTTCTCCTCGACCGTGGCCGAGATCTTCGCCATCATCTGCACGGCGCGCAGCGGGTAACGCCCGGTGGCCGTCTCGGCGGAGAGCATCACGGCGTCCGTGCCGTCGAGGATCGCGTTAGCGACGTCGCTCGCCTCGGCACGGGTCGGGATCGGATTCTCTACCATCGACTGGAGCATTTGCGTCGCCGTGATCACGGGTTTCCCCACCAGGTTGCACTTGCGGATGATCTCCTTTTGGTAGAGCGGCACCTCTTGGACCGAGACCTCCACGCCGAGATCGCCGCGCGCCACCATCACCCCGTCCACCGTATCGAGGATCTGGTCGAAGTCCTCGAGCGCCTCGCGCTTCTCGATCTTGGCGACGATTCCCACCGTCTCTGCTGTCCCGCCGTCCTCGCGGACGAGCGACCGCAGCGCCTCGATGTCGGCGGCGCCCCGGACGAAGGACAGGGCGATGAAGTCGACGCCCTGTTTCAGCGCGAAAAGGGCATCCTTGCGATCCTTCGGCGTGATCGCCTTCAAGCGCGCATCCCCGGAGACCGCGCTGTGCGGCGCAGCGACCCCCTTGTGGGAGCGCAGCTGCCCCCCGACCACGACGCGACAGACCAGAGCGTCGTCTTGTTTCTCCTCCACCTTGAACTCGAGCGCGCCGTCATCGAGCAGCAGCTGATCGCCCACGGCGACGTCGTGGATCAACTCGGGGTGGGGCAGGTTGACGACGTTGTCCGCACCAGTGGCGTCCTTTGTCGTCAGGGTGACGCGGTCGCCCTGGCGGAGGACGAGCGGCTCGGCCGCGATGGCCCCGATCCGGAGCTTCGGCCCCTGCAGGTCAGCCATGACCGCGATCGGCACGTTCTCCTCCCTGGCGAGCCGGCGGATCGTCGCGATCTCCCGGGCGTGTTCCTCAAGCGTGCCGTGCGAGAAGTTGATGCGGGCCACATCCATCCCGGCGCGGACGAGCGCCCGCAGGGTCTCCTCCTCCCGCGACGCCGGACCGATCGTGCAGACGATCTTCGTGCGCGTCTCTTCCAATGCGTTTCCTCCTTGCACCCTCGGCCTATTCTACGGGATGAAGACACCGAAGTAACCTTGTGACCGCCGATCTTGACAAGCCGGCCGGTTCTGTGCTATTGTACCCCTTGAAAGTGGCAGCCGTTTCAACCTGCAGTACGATTCTCTCGTGATGTCGGCTTCGAACGTTCTGCCTCGATTCAAACTTGCAGTACGGGGGTGAGAAAATGGCAGAGCGCGAGACCGGCACGGTCAAGTGGTTCAACGACAGCAAAGGCTACGGCTTCATCGAGCGCGAGCAAGGTGAAGACGTCTTCGTGCACTTTCGGGCTATCCGCGGCGAGGGCTATCGCACGCTGGAGGACGGCCAGCAGGTGGAGTTCACGGTCGTTCCCGGTGACAAGGGTCCCCAGGCGCAGGACGTCGTGGCGCTCTAGGAAGCTCAACATCGGATTTTGCTAACATCATGCGGCGCACCGGAACCCGGTGCGCTGCTTTTCTGTTCACGGTGCAGGGTCGTGCAGGGCCCATCAGTGGCTTCCACCGCCTTGTCGAGGCGTGAACACCAGCATGCAGGGCGGTTTACTTGCCGCACACGGCACAGTAAAGTCTCACTGATACGATCCGATGGGAGGTTGGTGTGTCTTCATTCTTCGAGCGTAATCGCATCGCGCAGATGTTCGGCATTCGGTACCCGATCGTTCTCGGCGGGATGGCCCACGTGTCGCGGGCGCCGCTCGTCGTGGCGGTGTCGGCGGCGGGCGGGCTGGGGATGATCGGCGCGGGCGGGATGCCGCCCGAGGTCCTCGGCGAACAGATCGAGGAGGTCCGCCGCCGGACCGGCCGGCCGTTCGGCGTCAACCTGATGCTCTTGGATCCCAACATCGACGCCCAGGTCGAGGTGGCGTGTCAGGCGCGGGTCCCTGTGGTGACGACCGGCGCGGGAAACCCGGCCCCGTACATGGGCCGCCTGAAGGAGGCCGGGATCAAGGTCTTCCCGGTCGTTCCGGCAGTCGCGCTCGCCCGCCGGATGGCGCGCGCCGGGGCGGACGGGATCGTCGCCGAGGGGACGGAGTCCGGCGGGCACGTGGGGGAGGTGACGACGATGGTCCTCGTC
>CAZBWD010000197.1:0-3031 GCA_964495585.1 uncultured Thermotogae bacterium | reverse complement strand
GGGGAGGAGATCCTCCGCAAGATCCATCGTGCCCGACAAGCGTTGGAGGTGCAGCGGGAGCCAGAATGCTTAGTCTAGCCTGTTTGGCGGACATGACACTAGGTCGCGACCCGCGGGTAGAGATGTCCGGCGAGGACGACGAGGAGGATGATCGCCCCGAACAGGACGGCGAAGTCGAGTCCCAGGCCGCGAGTGCTCATCCCGCCTGAAAGCATCAGTGTCCGCAGGATGTCAACTTCGTAGGTGAGGGGGTTTCCCCGCGCGATCGCCTGCAGCCAACCGGGCATGATGGATATCGGATAAATCGCACTGCTGGCGAAGAAGAGGGGCATCGTGAGGACTTGGCCGATCCCCATGAACCGTTCACGGGTCTTGACGAGGCAGGCGATGATGAGCGAGAAGGTGGAGAACAAGGCCGCGCCGAGGACAACGGTGACCGCGACACCGAGGAGGGCGAGCGGACTCCACGCGATCTTCACCCCCAGGATCAGGGCAAGCGCGTAGACGATTACCGCCTGCGACAGACCCCTCACCCCAGCGGAGAGCGCCTTGCCGAGGACGATGGCCGCGCGGGGGGTCGGGGTGGCGAGGAACTTGTGCACGATCCCGAGGTCTCGTTCCCAGATGACGGAGATCCCGTAGAAGATGGCGATGAACAGGACGCTCTGCGCGAGGATCCCCGGGGCCATGAAATCGAGGTACGGTAGTCCTCCGGTGGGGATCACGCGCAGGCGGGTGAATACCTGGCCGAACACGAGAAGCCACAGGGCAGGCTGAATAGCGCGCGTGACGAGCTCGGTCGGGTCGTGGCGGAGCTTGCGCGCTTCGATCTCCGCGACGACGAGCGCCTTGTTCACGAATCGCCCGATTGCGGAAAGCGGGCCGCTGCCGACCCTCCCCTTGAAGCTATCCAAGCCGCCGGACAGTGCGGCGCGTTCTTCCGGTTTCACGGTACGTTCCTCCTGATTCCAAGACATCTCCGGTGTAGTGGGCGAAAACGTCATCCAACGTGGCGTTCTCCTTGCCGATCGAAGCTCTCAGCTCTGCCGGGCTCCCCGCAGCAGCAACTTGGCCGAAGTGCATGATGGCCACGCGGTCGCAGAGGCTGTCCGCCTCCTCCATGTAGTGGGTGGTGAGGAAGATCGTTGTCCCCCAGTCCGCGCGCAGACGGACGATGTGCTCCCACACGGCCTGGCGGGCCACCGGGTCGAGCCCGATCGTTGGCTCGTCGAGGAACAGGACGCGCGGCCGGTGGAGCATCGCCTCGGCGATCTCCAGCCGCCGGATCATCCCGCCCGAGTACTGGCGGACCAGTCGAGCCGCTGCGCCGGCGAGCCCCATGAACGCCAGGGCATCTCGCACGCGGCCCTCCCGCTCGGCGCGGGGCACGTCATACAGCTTGGCGAACACGAGCAGGTTCTCGTACCCGCTCAGGGCGCCGTCTGCGGAGACCATCTGCGGCACGTAGCCGATCGCCCGGCGCACGGCGACCGGTTGGCGCGTGATGTCCGCGCCGGCCACGGTGGCTGTCCCTGCGGTCGGCGGCAGGAGGGTGGTCAGCATCTTGATGACCGTCGTCTTGCCGGCGCCGTTCGGCCCGAGCAGGCCGAACACCTCGCCCGCGATGACGGAGATCGTGAGGGAGTCAACCGCGGTGAGCGACGCGAACCGACGGGTGAGCGCGTTGGTATCGACGGTGAACGAAGGCACGTCTGATCTCCTACAGGCCTTCCTCGGGAGCGAACAGGCCGGAGAGGATCCGCATCGCCTCCAGAATGACTGCTTGCTGAGCGCTGGAGGCCCGTGCGAGGATTTCCACCAGACTGGCGTGCGTTCCCTTTCGCGCCGCGGCAAGGAGTGATGCCCCTCGCGTGGTGAGGATGAGGGCGAGGCGGCGCCGGTCCCCGGCTGCGGGCTGCCGCTCGACCAGCCCGCGCCCCACGAGGCCGTCGACGAGCTTCGACGTCGAGGGAAGCGACGTGCCCACGTGTTGGGCGACCCGGGACAGGGACGCCCCTGGTGTGCGGTTGACGAAGGTGAGCACGCGGAACTGCGGCACGGTGAGGTCCGGGCCGCGACTGCGCCGCATCAGCGCGCGCACGGAGCGCATGACCCGCGGAACGGCCTCCAGGACTGACTGAGCGCACTCTTCCTGCAGCGTCAGCATGTTTGTTTCCTCCGCGAATAGTTAACTAGGGCAATTATACCTCGGCCTGCAGGCTTGTCAACTTGAAACCACCGGGGTCTACCATTGGATTTTACGCAGGGGCGGGGGCACCCCTGATGTGGTAGACTGGCAAGAATGCTCCACCTTGTTGGACAAGGAGGAACGATGTTACAGCTTCTGCAATCGATCGCCCGTCGCAACGACGCCTGGATGGAACTTCGCTACCACGTTCGCCGCACGAAGCGGATCACCATGAGCAGCGGCCGGCTGGAGGAATCGTCTTCCGTTCGCCTGGCCGGCGTCGGCGTGCGGGCGCTCATTGACGGCGTGTTCGGCTTCGCCAGTACGACCGATCTCTCCGAGGAGGGGATCGCCCGGGCGGTCCACGAGGCGACGAGCGCGGCCCTTGCTTCGGCCACGGGGAAGCGGGAGCGGATCAAGGGTCTTGCCCCGGTCTCCGCGGCGACGGGGGATTTTATCGCCCAGACCGATGACCCGCTCGACGCCCATCCTCTGGAGGAGAAGCTGGCGCTCGCCATGCGGCTCGACGAACGGATCCGCAGCGCCTCGAAGAAGATCGTCTCCTCGACCGTGACTTATTCGGAGCTTCAGGACGAGAAGATCATCGTCACCACGGACGGGGCAGCGGCCCGCATCGTCGACGCCAAGCCCGAGTTCCGTGCCCTTGCTGTAGCGCAAGATGGCGGGGATCAGACGATGGGGATGGACACGGCGGGGGTCACGGGCGGCTTCTCTGACCTGTTCGCCAAGCGGACGGCGGAGGAGATGGCGGACAAGGCGGTGGCGCTCGCTGTGGACCAACTCGGCGCCGACTACGCGCGCGGGGAACGGGCGACCGTCGTC
>CAZBWD010000196.1:0-3052 GCA_964495585.1 uncultured Thermotogae bacterium | reverse complement strand
CGTGATCCACCCATTCTACGCAGAGAAGTTACCCACACGATTCAGCGAGGAGCCGGTTTTTCTCATCCCTTGTTCGGCCCATTGCCCCGCGGTACCATCCCGTGGGCTCGGGTGGGGCGGTGGGCAGAGCGTCTGCGCTGTTGGGAGTCGGCTTCTCATGCTGATCGGAATAGACATCGGCGGCACGTTCACCGACATCGTGTTCCTCGATCCCGGGCAGCGGCGCCTGGTTCTCCTCAAGACCCCCTCCACGCTCCGGCGGTTGGCCGACGGGGTCAGGTCGGGGTTGCGCGCGCTCGAGGCCGAGGCGGGGTTCGACTTCGGGGCTGTCGAGCGGATCGTTCACGGCTCGACCGTGGCGACCAACGCGCTGCTCGAAGGCCGGTGGGCTCCCACCGCGCTTCTCACCACGCAGGGGTTCCGCGATGTCGTCGAGATCGGGCGTCAGAACCGTGCCGCGCTCTACGACCTTGAGGTGAGCCGCCCGGAGCCGATCGTCCCCCGCGACCTGCGGTTCGAGGTCCCCGAGCGGCTCGACCACCAGGGGCGGGTCGTCGCGGAGCTGGACGAGGCGGCGGTGGAACGGATCGCCGCGGAGATCGCCCGGCAGGGTATCGAAGCGGTCGCTGTCTGCCTCCTCTTCTCCTACGCCAACCCGGCGCACGAACAGCGGGTCCGTGAACACCTGGCGGCGTCCCTCGACCTTCCGATCACCCTCTCCTGCGAGATTCTTCCAGAGTTTCGCGAGTATGAGCGCACCTCGACCACCGTCGTGAACGCCTGCCTGCGCCCGGTGATCGGAGACTACCTCGAGCAGCTGGAGGAGGAGGGCCGTCGGCTCGGCTTTGAGAGGGACTGGCAGATCATGCAGTCGAACGCCGGCACCACGAGCAGCCGGGGGGCTCAGTCCCAACCGGTGCGGATTCTCCTCTCCGGTCCGGTCGCCGGGGTACAGGCGGCGCGGTTCATCGGCGAGCAGACCGGCTTCCGCGACCTCATCACCCTGGATATGGGGGGCACGAGCTGCGATGTCTCCCTTGTCGAGGCCGGGCGAATCAGGATGAGCACGCACGCGGAGATCGGCGGCCACCCGGTCACGGTTCCGATGGTCGACATCCGCACGATCGGCGCGGGCGGCGGCTCGATCGCCTGGATCGACCCGGGCGGAGCGTTGCGGGTCGGTCCGGAGAGCGCCGGGTCGGAACCGGGCCCGGCCTGCTACGGCCGGGGCGGCGTCATCCCACGGTCACCGACGCGCAGCTCGTGCTCGGCCGCCTGGCGCCGGAGAACCCACTCGGCGGCCGACCGGCGCTCGACCGTGACGCTGCGGCGCGCGCGATCCGCGACGCGATCGCCGGGCCGCTCGGTCTCGATCTCGAGACGGCGGCGCAAGGGATCCTGCGCGTCGCCGACGCGAGCATGGAGCGGGCGATCCGGGTCGTGTCAGTCGAGCGTGGCCACGACCCTCGCGACTACGCGCTCCTTGCCTTCGGCGGCAGCGGACCGCTGCATGCGGCAGCCCTCGCCGCTGATCTCGGCGTGCCCAGGGTGCTTGTCCCGGTGACGGCCGGGGTCCTCTCCGCGCTCGGCCTGTTGTTGAGCGACCTCGTCCACGACGAGGTGCAGTCGATCCTCTCTTTGGCGGAGGATCTTGACTTCGAGGCGCTTGCCGACGCCTGTGCGGTGCTGCAGGAGCGGGGGCGGGAGAGGCTCCGCTGTGACGGGGTGGACGAGGCGCGGATGGTCTTCGCGATCTCGGCCGACCTGCGCTACCAGGGACAGTCTCACGAGCTCAACCTCGCGCTTCCGGACCCGCCGCTCGATGCGCCGGGCCTTGCCGTGCTCATCGCCGCGTTCCACGCCGAACACGAGCGGGTCTGCGGGCACTCGGCACCCGATGAACCGGTCGAGCTCGTCAACCTGCGGGTGCGGGCGATCGGGACGGTGCCGCCGGTCCGGCTTCAGCCGCTCGCCGGAGGGGACCTCGCCGCGGCGCGCCGTGGCGAGCGGGCGGTGCACTTCCACGGGCAGGGGTTCCTCCCCACACCGGTCTTCGCCCGCGAACTCCTGCCTGCAGGGGCGGTTCTCAGGGGCCCGGCCGTCCTCGAGGGCCGGGAGTCGACCGTGCTTCTGCCGCCCGGGAGCCGGGCGAGCGTCGATCCGCTCGGGACGCTCGTCCTCGAAGTCGGGGGTCGGCCGTGAGCGCGACGGTCGATCCCATCACCCTTGAGGTCCTTCGGAACGGACTTTCCGGGATCGCCGAGGAGATGAACGCGAACCTGATCCGCACGGGGTACAGTCCGAACATCAAGGAGCGGCGGGACTGTTCGAGCGCCCTGTTCGACCCGCGCGGCTGGATGATTGCCCAGGCCGAATCGATCCCCGTTCACCTGGGGTCGATGCCGTTCTCCGTGCGCGAGGCCGTCGCGTGGTTCCCCGAGTTGGCTCCGGGCGACACCATCGTTCTCAACGATCCCTTCGCCGGCGGGGCACACCTCCCGGATCTCACCTTCGTCACCCCGGTCTTCCACGGGGGGGCGCTCGTGGCGATCGCCGCCAACCGCGCGCACCACGCGGACATCGGCGGCAAGACGCCGGGGAGCGTGCCCGGCGACGCGACGGAGATCTACCAGGAGGGGCTCCGGCTTCCCCCGGTGCGGCTGTGGCGGGGCGGCGTCCTGAACGAGGATCTGATGAAGGTGATCCTCGCCAACGTGCGCACCCCCCGCGAGCGGCAGGGGGACCTGCGGGCCCAGCGCGCGGCGAACGAGACCGGCCTGCGGCGGGTCCGCGAGCTCGTTGCAAGGGGTGGCCCCGATCGGTTCTGCGCGGTCATCGAGGCGATCCTCGACTACTCGCAGCGGCGGATGGCCGCACAGATCGAGGCGATCCCCGACGGGACCTACACCTTCGAGGACGTGCTGGACAACGACGGGATCTCGCAGAGACCGATCCGGATCGTGGTGGCCGTTCGGGTCGCCGGGGGGCGTCTCACCGTTGACGAGGAATAGCCTTCGCATGCCCCGCCCGGAAGGGCGGGGATAAGAAGGCT
>CAZBWD010000195.1:0-3061 GCA_964495585.1 uncultured Thermotogae bacterium | reverse complement strand
GACGACCCCGACGACGCCACAGACGGCTCCGTCCAAGTAAAGACCACTTAGGTTCTAGATTCTCGCTTGAGGGGCGGGAGGCCAAGCGCCTCCCGCTTCCTTAGTTGTGCAGCGTGTTCGAAGTTCGACATGCGATGTTCAAGGTTTCTCGAATCCTCGATCTGTCGTGGCATGACTCCCCGTGCGCGGCGTCACGTCGAACATCGCACCTTGAATATTGACCCCAACGGGTCACCCGTCTCACTCGTCCCTCGCTACTTGGACACCTGGGTTGTGAGGACGTATCGGAAATGGGTTGACTTGCCTTTGTGACCTCACTATGTTGATGGGTAGTTGGCTTTGTTCTGCGGTCCTGAGGGAAGGAGGCTCATGGTGAAAGAGGTGCGCGACAAGGCGCGGATCGTGGTGCGGGTGTTGCTCGGTCTTGCGCTGTTGATGGGTCTGCTCGTTGCGGTGACGGCGTGCTGGCCGTTCAACACGCTCCCAGTGGCGCAGTTCACCGTCAGCGCGCTTTCCGGAACGGCCCCCCTGACGGTGAACCTCAGCGCGATCCTCTCCTACGACCCGGATGGGACGATCGCGTCGTGGGAGTGGAGCTTTGGAGATGGGACGAGCGGAACGGGCGAGTCGGTCTCCCACACCTACAATGCTGCGGGGACGTTCACGGTGGTGTTGCGGGTGACCGACAACGGCGGCGCCCAGGCCAGGGCACAGAAGACGATCACCGTCTCGGCCCCCTCGGGAGGCGGCGGGACCGGCGGCACCGGTCCGACGGCGACCTTCACGGCGACCCCGCTCACCGGCGCGGCTCCCCTGACGGTGACCTTCAACGCGTCGGCCTCGAGCTATACCGGCCACGAGATCACCTACTACTCCTGGGACTTCGGCGATGGCGTGACCGGAACCGGCGTCCTGACCACGCACATCTACTCCCCGTCGTCCACAACGACCTACCACGTGGTGTTGCGGATCATCGCCTCGGACAACACCGAGGCCACGGCGACCAAGGACATCACGGTGACGACGAGCAGCCCGACGCCGCCCTCCACCGCGCCAACGGCGAGCTTCACAGCCACTCCGACCAGTGCGCTCGTTCCCGCGGATTTCACGTTCGACCCCTCCGCGTCCAAGGCCGCGGCGGGCCGATCGTTGACCACCTATGTCTGGAGCTACGGCGACGGCTCGTCCCATTCCGAGAACTCCGCGGCGACGGTGGACCACACGTACCTCACGGCGCAGGCGAGCCAGAACTTCGTCGTCACCCTCACGGTGATCGACGACCTTGGCCGGACCGGGTCGTACTCGCGGACGATCACCGCGAAGGACTGGCAGCCGGTCGCCGGGTTTGACATGGTGCAAAGCGGGAGTTCAACCTGGACGGTGGATGAGATCAAGATCTACAGCGCTGATACGAACGTGCAGACCGTTTCCTTCCGATCGGTGAATCCGAACTCCTGGACCACCTCGCTGCCGAAGGCTGAGGGGACGAAGCCCTCAAACTTCGAGACAACGCCCTACTCCTCCGGCGACAAGAACCTCTCCTACGACCCCGAGGGCCAGTCCCTCGGTCAGGGTTGGGGGATCACGACCTACCTCTGGAGCTTCGACGGCGGAGTCGCGGAGTCGTCCGTTGGCGGAGGCGGGTCGGCAACGATCTCAGCTAACACATACGGGGGATGCAACAAGTTCGACGTTGGCTTCCACCTGACCGCCCTCGAGCAGTCCCGTACGTTCAACGTTCAGTTAACCGTGGTCGACGCACAGGGCGCGCAGACGAGCCTGACACGCAAGGTGACGTTGTATAAGAGCGCCGCGCCGTAGGATTGCCCCCGGCCCCCGCGCGTGCCTGCTTGGGTGAGGTGAGGGAATGAGCGTCGCAGCCGCGATCGCGGATCGGGGTTGCGACGCTCCTGATTCGATGGAGAAGGTGAGCGGGTGAGGCACAGGGCGTTTCCGATTCTTGTGATCTTGTCTGCGGTGGGGATGGCGCTCGCCGGCTGCACCCTCCTCAATCAGCCGCCGGTCGCCCGGTTCACGGTGAGCGCCCTGACGGGCTCCTCCCCGCTCACCGTCTCGTTTGACGCCAGCGCCTCCTCCGATCTGGACGGTGGGGCCCTCACCTACCGCTGGGACTTCGGCGACGGCACGAGCGGGACCGGGGTGACGGTGACCCACACGTTCACCACAACCACGATGCAGTCCTTCACCGTGACCCTCCAGGTGACCGACGCGTCGGGCGCCGTCGGCGCGCGCTCGCAGTCGATCGAGGTCTTCCCGGGATCGGTCCCCGGCAACAACGCGCCCACGGCCCGGTTCACGATGACGCCCACCTACGGGAACTCACCGCTCCTCGTGAGCTTCGACGCATCCCTCTCCTCGGACACGGACGGCACGATTGCCTCCTACGGGTGGGACTTCGGGGACGACACGACCGGGTCAGGGAAGACGATCAGCTACACCTTCACCGCGCTCGTGACGACGAACTACACGGTGCAGCTGACGGTGACCGACAACCACGGTGGGACCGCGACGACGAGTCTCATCGTGACAGTGATGGTCCCGACGAGCGTGCCGGAGGATGGCCCGACGGCGAGCTTCACCGCCACCGATCCGAACAAGGTCTACGCCTCGCACGACCTTCCGGCGGAGCCCTCGTTGTTCGAGGTGACCTTCGATCCGGTGGCCTCGACCGCCGCGCCCGGGCACTCGATCAAGAGCTACGCCTGGAGCTTCGGCGATGGCGAGTCGGCGACTCTGACCACACCGGATCCGGTGAAACACACCTACGCCTCGCCTGCGCCCAGCCGGACCTACGTGGTGACCCTCACCGTGATCGACGATCAGGGGCTCGCTGATTCGGCGGTGCGCAACGTGACGGTCGTGCAGTAGCCGTCCGCGACGCGCAGGTTCGACGTTCAATGTTCGAGGTCGAAAAGCGCGACTGCGAACGGCCGTCAGGCGCAAGGCCCGACGCCCGCGAACCCTGTGCTATCGTAGTATCGTAGCGTTAAAGCTTGTCTACAACGGTGGGTGCGCAGCCCCGTCAAGCAAGCTGGTCCCT
>CAZBWD010000194.1:0-3071 GCA_964495585.1 uncultured Thermotogae bacterium | reverse complement strand
GACACTAGAGGAGGCTCTCGAGAAGCTGTGGGTCGAGCGTGTCGGGGTGACCGACGTAGCGGATCACCCCTTGGCGGTCGAGGACGAAGGTCCGTGGGATTCCCACGAGCAGACTGTTGACCCCGTAGAGCGTCGTGATCGGGCTTCCGCTCTTGCCGCCCGGCGCCCACAGGTTGATGAAGTCGGTGTAGCCGCCGGCGGCGAGGAAGTCGATGGCGTCCTGCTCCTTGGGGTCGGTGCTCACCGTGACGACGACCACCCCCTGGGCCGCGTAGCCATTATACAGTGCCTGCAGGTGCGGCATGCTCGCCCGGCACGGTGCGCACCACGCCCCCCAGAACTCGAGCAGCACGACCTGGCCCCGCGTCTGGGAGAGCGTGAACGGCTTCCCGTCGACGGTCTGCGCGGTGAAGTCCGGAGCGGTCGTCCCGGCGATGATCCCCACCGGCGGGCCCACCTCGTCCGCCGTGATCCCGAGCGTTGCCGCGTCCTGCCGACCCTGGCCATCGGTGACCGTCAGCGTCGCGGTGAACGTGCCGCCCGCGGCGTAGGTATGGCGGAGGATGACGTCGAAGTCATTTCCCGTAATGACCGGAGAGCCGTCCCCGAACTCCAGGCGGAAGGTCATGCCGCTGCTCGTGTCGTTCACGCTGTGGGAGAGGTCAAACGAAACCGCAAGCGGCGCCGGGCCGCTGACCACCGGGGCGATGAGGATCGCCACCGGCCCCTGATCGCCCACGCAGCCGCCGAGCGCGGCGAGAAGAAGAAAAAGGAGGAGAGAAAACGCCAAGGGTCGACGAGAAGCCACGGATCATCACCTCTTGCTCGCAGGCTAACCCCGGACTGCATCCTGCGAAACGTCGGGCGACCGCCGCGTCGTGGACATCCTTACAGGCAGGACAGGCGACCGTTGTCCAGCGCTCGGTGCGGAACTACGGGTGGCCGAGGACCCCCACCGCCACGGGAACGAACGCCAGGCCCTGTTCGTAGACCAGGTTCCCGTCCGGATCGAGGATCACGAGGCGTGAACGCGATGGGGTACGGGTGAGGAGGTAGAGATCGCCGCGCTCATCGAGCGTGAACGCGACGGCGTCGGCGCCGTAGGGCGAGGCGAGGTCACGGACCGTCCCGCGCGACGCGTCATAGCGGTGCACCGCTGGATCGCCCGGGGAAGACCACAGGAGGCTCCCGTCGGGAAGGAGGCACAGGCGCTGTGGCACAACCGCCAGGTTGTCCGGGTAGGGGGAGGGGAAGCTGAAGTCGGGGGGAGCCGCGATCGACACGCTCCCCACCCCGTGAGCCCCCCGCAGGCCGGTGAGGACCATCCGTCCGGCAAGAGGACCGGCTTCGATTAGCCGAAGCGCAAGCGGCGCCGAGGCGTCCGGATCGCCCGAGGCCCCGAACAGGGCGCCGGGCAGGACCTCTTCGGGTCGCGCCTCGGGATCCGCAGGAGGCACGCGCCACAGCCCCTGGCTTTCCCCGCCGGTGAGCCCGCACTTCTTCCCGGCGGTGACGAAGTAAAGCGTTCCGTCCGCAGCGACCGTCACATCGAGTGGGTTCAGCCACCCGGCGTACGGATCGCAGACCTCCTCGGTGCAGACGCACGCCGGCTGGGTGTAACTGTCGTAGACCGTCTCTACCGCGAGGTCGGGATACGAGATGCGCAGGATCTTCCCATCGCACGGGTCGCAAGCGTAGACGGATCCGTCCGGCCCGGCGGTGATGCCGGTGTACGGGCCCGCGGCCCGACCGGGTAGAGGACCGGCCAGCCAGCGACCGGGTCAACGAGGAGTGCGTACAACCGGCCCGAGTCGTCGGAGAGGAAGACGGTTGCCCCCCCCCGGCGGCACCCCCTGGGCGATCGCGTCTGCACCCAAGGCCAACAAGCACAGAAGGACCCCCGTCATGGCCGCCCACCTACCCGCTCTCAACCCGATGACCTCCCTTGAAATGCCCCCACTGCGCTGATCCGCACGAAAGTCACGCACTCACTATACCCGCTCGGGAACCGGGACGAAAGCCTTTCCCCCTTCCCGGGTTCCCGATCCTCAGAAAGGGATTGTCCGGCGGGGGATGGGGATATGGGAGATCGGCTATACTCCCTGACATGGTGAAGACCCTCTATCTAATCCGTCATGCCCAGAGCCGGCCCTCCGAGACGGTGCACCACACCCGCTGGCCACTCAGCCCGCGCGGCGCCTGGCAGGCGCAGGCCCTGGCGGGGCTGCTCGAGCCGCTTGCCATCGGCGCGGTCTACTCAAGCCCGTTCCCGCGCTGCCTGCAGACGATCGACCCGTTCCTCCGGCGGACGGGCCTTCCGGTCACCGTCCACGAAGACCTCCGCGAGCGACTCTTGAGCGAGACCCCAACCCACGGACTCGAGGCGATCTGGGCGAGGTCGTGGGAGGACTTCACGTTCGCCCTGCCGGGCTGCGAGACCTCGCAGGAGGCGACGACCCGGTTCGTCGCCGCGATCGAGGAGATCCTCACGGCGTGCCAGGAGGAGACGATCGCCGCCTGCACCCACGGAAACGTCATCGGCCTCTTCCTCCATCACCTCGACCCGGCCTACGGGCGACAGGACGCCGAGCGGATCACGAACCCCGACGTCCTCCGCCTGCGGATCGGGGGCACGACCGGCACATGGGAGGACCGGTTCACGCTTCCGGGCCTCGACCGGATCGCGTCAAACCACGGGGACCCGACCGAGGACGCCGGTTAGGTCCCTGGGGCGCGGCCCGCAGGGACCCCGTGCAGGTGCGCTCTCAACCACCCCGGCCGGTTCGTCGTCAGCGTATCGACGCCGATCCGCAACAGACGCACGGCCATCACGGGGTCATCCACGGTCCACACGTTGATCTCCTTGCCATCCCGGTGCAGGGCATCGACAAGCGATCCGTCGATCAGCGGATCGGCGGCCAGGCCGACCCCGTCGGCGCCCGTCTCGGCCAATCGCCCGAGGATGCCCTCACTCATCGAGCGCTTCCCCACAGCGGCCGCGACCTGCGAACCGCCCATGAGGAGAAAAACCTTCATACGCGGCAGGGTCTGCTTCACCTGCGCGACAAGAC
>CAZBWD010000193.1:0-3079 GCA_964495585.1 uncultured Thermotogae bacterium | reverse complement strand
GGTGATGTTGTAGGTCGGGATCGGGAAGGTGAACGGCCGCTCGTACATGTCCCCCTCGACCATCACCTCGGCAAACGCCCGGTTGAAGAGGTCCATCTCGGGCTGGTAGTCGCCGTAGACCGTGTCCTGCAGCCTCCCTGCAACGACCACCGGCTCGCCCCGCATGTAGCGGGGGACTTCCAGGTCGAGGGTGATGTTGGTGAACGGGGTCTGGAATCCAACGCGCGTCGGGACGTTCATGTTGTACACGAACTCCTGCAGGTGCTGCTTGACCTCCTCGTAGGACAGGCGGTCGGCCCGGATGAACGGGGCAAGGTACGTGTCCACGTTCGAGAAGGCCTGCGCCCCTGCGGACTCGCCCTGCAGGGTGTAGAGGAAGTTCACAATCTGGAGGAGGGCAACGCGGAAACGCTTCGCGGGCCGTGCCTCGATCTTCCCACGGACACCGCGGAAGCCCCGCTGCAAGAGGTCTCGCAGGTCCCAGCCGACGCAGTACGCCCCCAGCGTCCCCAGGTCGTGAATATGGAAGTCCCCGCGCTCGTGGCAATCACGGATCTCGCGGGGGTAGACCTTGTTCAGCCAGTAGCGGGTGATGACCCGGTCGGTGATGTGGGTGTTCAACCCCTGCAGCGAGTAGCTCATGTTGCTGTTCTCGCGCACCCGCCAGTCCCGGTCATTCAGGTAGTCCTCGACCAGCGGGATCTCGGTCATGAGCCCCCGCATCTCGCGCAGGTCAGCGTGCTGCTTGCGGTAGAGGATGTACGCCTTGGCGGTCCGCGCGTACCCCGCCTCGATCAGCGTGTCCTCGACGAGATCCTGGATCTCCTCGACTGTAGGGTACTCCTCGACGAAGCGCTCATCGAGGAGGGCACAGACTAGCTCGGCAAGCCGTTTCGCCGCCAACTCGTCCGGTTCCCCGACCGCGCGCATTGCCTTCCAGATCGCGGTCGTGATCTTCGCCTCGTCAAAAGGCACCACCCGCCCATCGCGCTTGACAATGTGCTGCATGAGCCCCCCCATCCCATGATCTGAAAACCAATCGCCATCCTAGAGCCTGCTCCCCTCAGGAGTCAAGGCCCCGGAAATGGAAACGCAAGGGGAGAAAAAGGGGATGTCTAGATAATCACGAAGACTTGACCCCGAAAAAAGGGTGACGAACCTCCCGGTCTGCTCGGCACCGCGTGCGGGCAGCCCTGCTGCTCGCCCATCCGGTCGCCGTTCGCAGCATCCACGCCGTACCGACAGCACACTGCGGCCCCCCTGGTGCGACAAGCGGGGGGACAGTGCTTGATTCGGGCTTGCGCATCCGCTATGATTCTCCGGAGTCACACGGTATGAATGATCAGGCCTCAGAGGTGATAGAAATTCCTAACATCCGTTCGGCCAAGAAACGTTTGCGGCAGAGTGAGAAGCGGCACAGGCTCAACCGTTCGCGCAAAGCAGCGATAAAGCAGGTCGCCAAGCAGATCCGCTTGCACCTGGCTTCCCAGGACAAGCAGGCCGCTTTGTCACTTCTTCCGAAGCTCAACAAGGCCGCCGACAAAGCGGCGTCGCACCATGCGCTTCACAAGAACAAGGCGAGCCGCATCAAGTCCCGCTTCATGAAGAAGATCGAGTCGCTCTAGAGGAGGCCAGAGCATGGTTCGTCACCTCGATTTCCTCGGGAAGGCGAAGATTTTCGTCCCCCTGTCCATCACACTGGTCTTGATCAGTTGGATCCTCCTCATCCCCACGGTGCGGGGTGTGAACCCGGGAATCGACTTCACCGGCGGGACCTCTTTCACTATTAACTTCGCGAAGCCCGTTCCCACAGCCACTCTGCGCAGCACACTCGGCAAGATTCAGGCCGGGAATATCGATCTCTCCAAGAGCGTCATCCAGAACGTCACCGGCACGAACCAGAAGGTCATCACCACCCAGCTGAACGTCGAGACGCAGCAGGACACGATCACCAAGGTCACCCAAGCCCTGCAGTCCGACCCCAACTTCGCGGTGAGCGGCATCAGCACCGAGTCGATCGGCCACACGGTCAGCATGGAGCTGACGCAGAAGGCGTGGCAGGCCGTCCTTCTATCGCTGGTCATCATCCTGATCTATGTGTCCTGGCGGTTCCGCCTTCGCTACGCCGTGGGTGCGGTCGTCGCGTTGGTCCACGATGTGTCGATCGCCCTGGGGGTCTTCGCACTCTTCCACATCGAGATCAACCTGGACACGATTGCCGCGTTTCTGACGATCATCGGGTACTCGTTGAACGACACGATCGTCATCTTCGACCGGATCCGCGAGAACTTGAAGATCCACAAGAAGATGAGGCTGTTCGATCTCATCAACCTGAGCGTCAACCAGTCCCTGTCCCGGACGATCAACACCTCGTTCACGACGATCCTGCCGATCTTCATCCTCCTCCTGTTCGGCGGCGCGGTGCTCCAGGGCTTCTCGCTTGCCCTGTTCATCGGGATCATCGTCGGAACCTACTCCTCGATGTACATCGCCAATCCCATCCTCTACGGCTGGTCCCTGCAGGCGGAAAAAGCAAAGCAACGGAAATGAACTCCCTCATCCGGGAGAAGCGGAGGTGGGAGATCGCTTCCCCACCGGATGATCACCTGATCCAGCGGATCCAGACGGCCCTTTCCTGCTCCCGCGCCTTCGCCATAGTCCTCGCTCGGAGGGGCGGCGCGGACTGGGAGCGACTGATCGACCCCGACTCCCGGGGACTGCACCCCCCGTTCTCCCTGTTGGGGATGGAAGCGGGGATCGCGCGGCTCGTCCGCGCAATCGAGAACAACGAGCGGATCTTCATCCACGGGGACTTCGACGTCGACGGTCTGACCGGGGCAGCGCTCCTCTATCAGGGGCTCGTCCCGCTCTTCCTTCCGGGACGACTCAAGGTCGAGGTGGGCGACCGGGAGCACGGACACGGCCTGTCCCTGGACTTCGTGCGCCGGGCGACGAGAGAGGGTTTCTCGCTTGTCATCACGGTCGACTGCGGCGTCTCCAACCATGAGGAGATCGCCGCCTTGAACGAGGCAGGAATCGACACGATCGTCACCGCCCACCCCCGCGCGCCCCCCCCCCC
>CAZBWD010000192.1:0-3106 GCA_964495585.1 uncultured Thermotogae bacterium | reverse complement strand
CCGATGCGCAGATGGATCGGGTCCTTGAGACCTTCGAACGGGTCGGCAAGGACGAAGGGATCCTCTGAGGCGCCGGGCGGCACTGTGGCCGCCGCCTCGTGTGGGCCGTGTCGAAGGAGGGATGCGATGGATCTCGGCCTTTCGGGGAAGGTCGCTCTGATCGGCGGGGCGAGCCGGGGATTGGGGAAAGCGTGCGCGCTTCGACTCGCACAGGAAGGGGTGCACGTCGCGATCTGCTCGCGGGATGCCGGGGTGATCGAGGCGGCTGCCGCGGACATCCGGGCAAGGACATCGGTGAAGGTCCTCCCGATCCCGGCGGATCAGAGCCGGGCCGCGGATATCGAGCGGCTCGTCGCCGCGGTCGTCGACACCTTCGGGCGGATCGACATCGCGGTGACGAACACCGGCGGCCCGCCGCCCGGCTCGTTCCTCGCGCACGATGATGCGGCGTGGGAGGCGGCTTTCCAGGGCCTCCTGATGTCGGTGGTGCGGATCTGCCGGGCGGTCATCCCGGTCATGCGGCGCCAGGGCGGGGGAAGGATCATCAACAACACCTCGTTCACCGTGAAGGAGCCGGCGGAGCGGCTCGTCCTCTCCAACGTGTTCCGCGTCGGGGTCATCGCGCTCGCCAAGACCCTCTCCCGCGAGGTCGCCGCCGATCACATCCTGGTCAACAACATCTGCCCGGGATCGTTCGACACGGAGCGCATGCGTGACCTGATCGAGAAGGGCGCCGCGGCCAGCGGTCGCACGGTCGCCGAAGAGGAAGCAGAATGGGTGTCGCGGATCCCGATCGGTCGCATGCAGGAGCCCGAGGAGCTCGCCGACCTCGTCGTCTTCCTCGCCTCGGAGCGGGTAGGGGCGATCACCGGGGCGACGATCCCCATCGATGGCGGGATGCTCCACGGCCTCCTCTAACGCTCCGATCTCCGGCTCTGCGTCGAGCTGATGGCTTGATGCGAAGAAAGCCGCACCCTATACTCATTCCGGAGGAAGATCAGCGATGATGCAACCAGATCGGACGGACGTCGCGCAGGCGATGCAGATCCAGCTTTCCACGGAGCTTCCCCCACGGCCGACCTTCGAGCCGGGGATCCGCCGCGCCCCGGATCGGGGGTGCGACCTGACACGGGCCGAGACGATCACGGCGCTCAAGAACGCCCTGCGGTACATCCCGACGGAGCTTCACGAGTCCCTGATCCCCGAGTTCCTTGACGAGCTGCGCACGCGGGGGCGGATCTACGGCTATCGGTTCCGCCCGCCGGGCAGGATCCATGCGCGCCCGATCGAGACCTACAGCGGCCGGACCCTGGAGGGGCGGGCCCTGCAGCTGATGATCGACAATAACCTCGACTTCGAGGTTGCCCTGTACCCCTACGAGCTCGTGACCTACGGGGAGAGCGGGCAGGTCTTCCAGAACTGGATGCAGTACCGGCTCATCCAGGCCTACCTGCGGGTGATGACAGAGGATCAGACCCTTGTCGTCGCGTCGGGACACCCCCTGGGGCTCTTCCCCTCCCGGCCGGAGAGCCCCCGCGTGATCAACACGAACGCCTTGATGGTGGGGATGTTCGACACCCCGGAGGGGTTTCGCAGAGCCGCGGCGATGGGCGTGGCGAACTACGGGCAGATGACCGCCGGGGGGTGGATGTACATCGGCCCGCAGGGGATCGTGCACGGCACGACGATCACCCTGTTGAACGCCGGCCGGCTCTTCTTGGGGATCCCCGCCGCGGGCGATCTGCGGGGCAGGACGTTCGTGAGCTCGGGACTCGGCGGGATGAGCGGCGCCCAGGCCAAGGCGATCGAGATCGCGGGCGGCGTGGGCGTGATCGCGGAGGTCGACCGCTCCCGGATCGAGCAGCGCCTGGCCCAGGGCTGGGTCAGCCGCTCCTCGGACGACCTTGATGAGGCCGTCTCCCTGACGGCGGAGGCGAAGGAGCGCGGCGAGGCGGTGTCCATCGCCTATCACGGGAACGTCGTCGACCTCCTGGAGCACCTCGTCGCCCGCGGGATCCCGATCGACCTCGCCTCGGACCAGACCTCCTGTCACGCCGTCTACGACGGTGGCTATACCCCTCAGGGCCTCTCCTTCGAGGAGGGGCGGGCGCTCCTGGAGACCGACCGGCAGGCGTTCAAGGCGCGCGTCGATCGGTCGCTCTCCCGTCACTTCGAGCTTCTGAGGGCGATGGTCGAGCGCGGGACGCACTTCTGGGACTACGGCAACTCGTTCATGAAGGCGGTGTTCGACGCGGGGAACCCGGGGATCGCGCGCGACGGCAGCGATCCCGGATCGGGGTTCATCTTCCCGTCCTACGTCGAGGACATCATGGGGGCGCTCAACTTCGACTACGGTTACGGCCCGTTCCGCTGGGTCTGCCTCTCCGGGCGGCATGAGGACCTCCTGAGGACCGATCGCGCGGCGATGGGCTGCATCGACCCCACTCGCCGGGTGCAGGATCGGGACAACTACGAGTGGATCAAGAACGCCGACCGGCACCGCCTCGTCGTCGGCTCGCAGGCGCGGATCCTCTACGCCGACGCCGGGTTGCGGGTGAACATCGCGTTGCGGTTCAACGCGCTCGTCCGCGAGGGGGTAATCGGCCCGGTGATGATCGGGCGGGACCACCACGACTGCGGTTCGGCCGACTCGCCGTTCCGGGAGACCGCCAACATCCGGGACGGATCGAACGTCATGGCCGACATGGCCTGCCACAACTTCGCCGGGAACGCGGCCCGTGGGATGACGATGGCCGTCCTGAGCAACGGCGGGGGCGTGGGGATCGGGCGGGCGATCCACGCCGGGTTCGGCCTGGTCCTCGACGGCAGCGAGCGGGTCGATGATATTGTCCGAAGCGCTGTCTCTTGGGACGTCATGGGCGGGGTGGCGCGGCGCGCCTGGGCCCGCAACCGCAGCGCGATCGACACGGCCGCGTCGTGGAACCGGGAGAACGCCGGTTCCGGCCAGATCACGCTCCCGTTCGAGCCGCAGGACGGCCTCGTCGAGGCGTGGATCGACCGCGATACCTGAACCTAGACAGAAACAGAAAAGGGGACAGGCTACTTTTCCCGCGTCTGACACGACATCGGATTTCCGTTGTGTAGC
>CAZBWD010000191.1:0-3162 GCA_964495585.1 uncultured Thermotogae bacterium | reverse complement strand
CGTCTCGGGCCACTTGCGGCCTGTCGTTCTGGACCGGTATAGTCGGACCGCCATGGCGCAGGGGTATCGGATCGACGTGCAGGCGGTCTTCTCGCTTCACCCGTTTGTGCGGGTGATCCTCGATCGCTTGACCGGCGCTGGCCACGAGGCGGTCCTGATCGGCGGCGTGGTGAGGGATGGGGTGCTGTCGCAGCTTGATCCGTCTCGCCCCTTCGCCCCGAAGGACATTGACATCGCGACGTCCGCTCTGCCGGACGAGGTCCGCCACCTGTTCCCCGATCGGACGATCGTCGCCGTGGGGGAGGCGTTCGGCGTCCTGCGGATCGTCGATCCCGGCGGGCGCGAGATCGAGGTGGCGACCTTCCGCGTGGAGGAGGAGTACGACGGCCGCTGGCCGGGGAGGGTGCGGCTCGTGCGGGACCTCGAGGGGGACGTACGGCGCCGTGACCTGACGGTGAACGGGCTTGCCGCCACCGCGGACGGGACGGTGATCGACCGCGTCAGCGGGGTGGCGGATCTGAAAGCCCGGCGGATCCGGGCGATCGGTGATCCGGGAGTCCGGTTCGCCGAGGACCACCTGCGGATGCTGCGCACCGTGCGGTTCGCCTGCCAGCTCGGTGGGACGATCGACGCGGAGACCGCGCGGGCGATCCGCACGAACGCGCTGCGGATCGCCGACATCTCCTGGGAGCGGATCCGTGAGGAGCTCTTCCGCTTGCTCGAGACCGGTGCCGCGGCACACGGGCTCGCCCAACTGGATGAACTCGGCCTGCTCGAACCGATTCTCCCGGAAGTCGTCAGGCTAAAGGGAGTCCCGCAGCCCGAGGATTACCACCCCGAGGGGGACGTCTTCGTGCACACGCTGGACGCGGTGCGTGTCGCCGACGGGTTCATCCGCGACCCGCTCGTGAAGCTCGCCGTGCTCCTCCACGACCTCGGCAAGCCCGCGGCGCTCGCCCGCAACAACGGGCAGAACATGGGCGGGCACGAGGCGATCGGCGCCCGGATGGCGAGGCAGGTCGGGATGCGGCTGCGCCTGAGCCGCGCCGAGGTCGCCCGGCTCGTCTTCCTCGTTCGAAACCACATGCGCATCGCGGACTTCCCGCAGATGGGCCGAGGCAAGCAGGTCCGTTTCCTCGGCGAGGGCGAACGGCCGCGGGTCCGCACGCTTTCCGGTCGCTACCCGTTGTTCTTCGATCTCTTGTCCGTCCTCGTCGCGGACAGCGAGGCCTGTGCCCACCGCTCCTCGGCCTGGGCGCCGATCCTCCGCGAGACGCTCCGCGTCCTCGATCACATCGACCACGTCGGGAGCCTGCGTCAGGCCCGGGAACTGGTCGACGGCCACGCCCTGATCGAGATGGGGCTCAAGCCGGGGCCAGAGCTGGGACGGATCCTCGAGACGCTGCACGACCGGATCCTCGCTGGGGAGATCGGAAGCCGCGTCGAAGCGCTCGCCGCGGCGCGCGAGCTCTTGCGGGCTTCGGAGGGGCAAGGGAATTAGGGCCGCGGTCGAGGGGACAGACGCCCTGTGGCGGATCCGGTGATGGGGATAGGCTCGCCTTGATACCCTCGATGAAAGGAGCGGCACACGCGTGGGGTGGAGCGCGCGCACACCGAAGATGGGAACCCCCCTCAACATCAGTCAGGATCTCGACCTCGATCTGGAGCAGGTCATCGGCCAGTGCATCGCGATCCTCGGGATCCGGGGATCGGGCAAGTCGAACACCGCAGGGGTGATCTTCGAGGAGCTCCTGCGGCACAGCTATCCGCTCTCGATCGTCGACATCGACGGGGAGTACTTCGGGCTGAAGGAGCGCTACGAGGTCCTGGTCGTCGGCCACGGGGAGGGGGTGGAGATCGAGGTCGACGTGGACTGCGCCGAGGAGATCGCGCAGATCAGCATGGAGAAGAACATCCCCGTGGTGCTCGACCTCTCGGGGTTCCTCTCTGACGAGCGGACCGAGTTCCTGAAGGCGTACCTCGGCGCGTTGTGGGCCCTCGCCGGGAGGCTGCGGCAGCCGTACATCATCGGGATCGAAGAGGCGCACGAGTTCATCCCTCAGGGGATCAAGACCGAGCTGAAGGAACTCCTGGCGCGTGTTGCCCTGCGCGGACGCAAGCGCGGCCTGGGGGCGATCATCGTCTCCCAGCGCAGCGCCAAGGTCGACAAGGACGTCCTCAGCCAGGCGGGGATGCTCTTCCTCCACCGCGTGGTTCACGAGGTCGACATGCGCGTCTACACTGAGCTTCTCCCCTGGCGCAAGACGCAGACCAAGGAGCTCATCACCTCGCTGGGGACCGGGGACTGCGTGTACGTCAACGGGGACACCGTCCTGCCGATCTACGTCCGCGAGCGGGCGACCTTCCACGCCGGGTTCACGCCGTCACTCGAGGTCGTCGTCACTCCGGAGCTGAAGAAGGTGAGCCAGGAGATCATCGAGGCGATCGAGCACGCCAAGACGGGCAAGGGAAAGAAGTCGCGCGCCGACGAGCTTGAGAAGCAGCTCAAGCAGGTGGAGAGTGCGCTCGCCGACAAGGACAAGAAGATCGAGCGCCTGGAGGAGATCGCTCGCACCCTCGGCTACATCAAGGTCGAGGTGCCCTCTCCGTCCCTGCCGGACGTCCAGAACATCTCCAAGGCGATCGTGCACTCCGTCGAGGGGAACGGGATCGGAGCATCCCGGCAGCGGGTCGTGCAGCAGGAAACGACCCCCGCACTGGCGCGGGAGTCCCGCCCGGCGTGGAGAGAGGCCAATCGTGCGATGCCACAGGTGCCATACATCGACGTCGAGCAGATCGAGGGGAACGGCGACGGCTTGCCGCCAGCGGTCGAGCGCCACTTGGAACGGGTCGTCACACGGATCGCCCATCGCGGCGAGCTGCACCGCCGGATCCTTGGGTTCGTCGTGGCGCACGCACCGATTGCACATTCCGCGGAACAGATCGCGGCGTGGACGAACTGCGCCCGCGGAGTGATCGAGAGCGACCCGCCCCGCGAGTTCCTGGACATGGGGCTCTTGTCCTGCGAACGCCACAGCAACGGCGTCTACTATCGTAGCACCCTCAAGCGTTACGTTTCGCGAGAGTTCGGTGTCTACCTGCCGGAGCTCGGTGGAGCCGACCTGCACCGGATCACGCAGTCCCTTCGCTCGCGGCTCGCGG
>CAZBWD010000190.1:0-3236 GCA_964495585.1 uncultured Thermotogae bacterium | reverse complement strand
ATCCGGACCTCCCGTGGCTCGTCCCCGGGACGGGGGCGCAGGGAGGAGACTTGAAGGCGTTCTTCGCCAGCGTCAGGGGCCGTCGCACGCTCCTCGTGAACGCATCGCGGTCGGTGATCTTCGCGCGGGAGCCCGGCGAGGCGGCCCGCAGGCTCAAGGAAAGGATCCGTGACCTGTATGCAGAAGACTGACCAGGACTGGCTCTCCGTCTTTACGTCCTGCGGGGCCATCCGCGAGGGGCACTTCCTCCTCTCCTCGGGACGCCACTCCCCCCGCTACGTCCAGTGCGCGGCGGTGCTCGAGGACCCGCACCGGGCGGAGGCGATCGCACAGGCGATCCTCGCGCGGCTCGACGCGCCGTTCGACCGGGTGCTCGCCGCCCCGATGGGCGGCCTGTTGATCGGCCACGAGGTGGCGCGGGCGGCCGGGGTGCGGCTCCTCTACCCGGAGCGGGACGGCGAGGGTGCCTTCCGGCTGCGCCGCGGCTTTGCGATCGAACCGGGCGAGCGGCTGTGCGTGATCGAGGACGTGGTCACCACCGGGCGCACGACACGCGAGCTGTTCGCCCTCATCGAGGGGGCCGGCGCCACCCTCGCCGGCCTCGGGGCGATCGTCGACCGGTCGGTGAGCCACGAGGTCGACGACCATCCGATCCACGCAGCGCTCGTCATCGGGATCACGACCTACGCGCCGCAGGACTGCCCGCTGTGCGCCGCCGGGGTGCCGCTCACGAAGCCGGGCAGCCGCCCCCAGGCCGGGGGTGACGCCGGATGAAGGTCCGCATCCTCGAAGAGCACGGCTACCGCGCGGCGATGCTCGGTCTCTCCCTGTCGTACGGAGGAGACCCGCAGCGGATGCCGAAGGTGGCGGATCGCCTGCGGTTCCTCGGCGACGGGCACAACAAGTTCCTCGAATCGATCGTCCTGTGGCTGGATGTGACGGCCGCCCGCTACTTCTGGCAGCAGTTCGACACCTACCGTATCGGCGTATCGAAGCAGAGCCAGTCCACGATGCACACGATCACCGCACACCCGCTGACTGGCGAGGACTTCGAGCACCCGGTGCCCGACGCCATCCTTCACCACCTGAACGCGCTCATCGCGCAGGGCGCCCGGGACCAGGTGAAATGGGCCCTGCCGGAGTCTTTCCTCCAGCGGCGCATCGTCTGCCTCAACTACATGGCGCTGCAGCGGATCATCCGTCAGCGGGCAAGCCACCGGCTGAAGGACTGGCAGGCGTTCATCGCGCAGGTCCTCGAGCAGGTGGAACACCCCGAACTCCTCGAGGAAGAAAGGAACGGATCATGACGCAAGGAGTCTTGAACGACCGGGAAATCACCGCTCTGTGCACCGGCCCGCGGCCACTGCTCGCCCCGTTCATTGCCACTCAACAGGGACGGCCCTCGTACGGCCTGGGGAGCTTCGGCTACGACCTGCGGCTGGGGACGAAGCTCCTCGTTCCCCTCGGTGGGGTGAACGCCGTCCTCGATCCCGTGAACTTCCCGGTGGAACACTTCCGCGCGATCGACATCGGCCCGACGTTCGAGCTGGCGCCGAACGCCCAGGTGCTCGCCGAGTCGGTCGAGCGGTTCGACATGCCGGACGACGTCTGCGGAGTCTGCTGGGGAAAGAGCTCGTACGCCCGCTGCGGTCTCCTGGTCAACGTGACGCCGCTCGAGCCGGGCTGGCGCGGCGTCCTGACGATCGAGCTCGCCAACGTCTCGCCGCTGCCGATCCGCCTCCACGTCGGACAGGGGATCGCACAGGTCGTCTTCTTCCGCGGGGCACGGCCGCTGCGCACCTACGCGGAGAAGGAGGCCGGAGGAGGGTATCAGGATCAGCCCGGGGTCACCCTGCCGCAGTGAGCCGCGCTCACGCCGGGCTAGTACTCCTCGGGGCGCAGCCCGAACTCGGCGGACTCGACCCACTCCCTGGGCCGCTCGAAGTACTCGGCGAGCGAGCTCACCAGGAGGTAGTGCGTCTCCTCCTGGGCGGCGAGCCGGACGAACAGCTCGCGCAGCCCTACCTGCACGACGACCGTGGACTGCTCGAGGTAGAACCGCCGGGTCGCCTGTTCGATCTCCATCGCCTTCTCCAGGCAGTCCCGCATCGAGGCGTCGGTCGAGATCGCGGACCGGCCGCCCTTCATCGCCCCCTCGACCAGGCCGCGCGCCTCGACGAGCAGGCGGGACGGTCCGAGCGGCTGTTCGGCCCCCGCACGCATCGCCTCGAGCGCCTTCTCGTGCTTGGCCTCCTCAGCGGCGAGCAAGCCGAGGATCTCCCTTGCGCTGGGGTCGGTCAGCCGGCCGCGTGCCTCGTCGTAGTACGCCCTGGCGCGGCGCTCACGCTCGATCGCCTCCTCGAGAACCGCCATCGTCCCTCCTCTAGAGCTTCCGTTGTGCGACCATGATGTCGATCCGGTCGGAGAGGTCCTCTGCCCGGTCGGAGATCTCGACGAGCGCCTCCACTAGGCCGCGCAGCTGCAGCTTCTCCGCGAGACCGGTCTCCATCGTGAACACCTGCCGGATCGCCTCGCGCTCCAGGTGATCGACCTCCGACTCCTTGTTCTCGATCGCCTTGGTGTGCGGCAGGACCGCCGACATGTTCTCGAACAGGAGGTGGAGGCTCGTCTGCACCTCGACCGCGATCTCCGCGGTCTTCGTCGCGATCTGCCGGAGGATCGGCTTGAGCAACTCCGGGACACGGACGTTCTGCAGAAGGAGGTAGTTGAGGACCGACTCCCCGGCGTTCGCCAGCCGGTCGACCATCTCAATCACCTCGAGAATGTCGCGCCGCGACGGGGCGAGCAGGGCCCCGCCGATGAGCGTGGCTTCCACCTCTCGCCGGATATCGTCGGCGCGGCTCTCCGCCCGGTGGGTCGATAGGGCGAGGCTCTCCACGGTCACCGACTCCTCACCGCCGAGGTAGGCGTCGAACCCATCCTGGAAGTATCCCAGGCTCTCGATGACCTTCCCGAGGTGCTTCAAGACCAGCGCCTCGACCTTCTCTTCCTTCTTCCAGAAACTCATTCCCACGCCTCCCTGCCCTCTTTCGGCCCCAGGGTAGTCCAACCGATCTTCAG
This sequence comes from uncultured Thermotogae bacterium, assembly GCA_964495585.1. GTDB lineage: Bacteria > Bipolaricaulota > Bipolaricaulia > UBA7950 > UBA9294 > CAZBWD01. Next base: position 155 of record CAZBWD010000190.1, on the reverse strand, counting down.
GGTCAATCCGGGACCAGGCGCAGGTGCACGCAGTCCCCCGCACAGACCGCCTCCACCCTCCCCCCTTGCCGGCCGCGGAGCCGCCCGCGAGCGTCGATCCCCACCGCCTCCCCGCCCAGCTCGCGGTTGGGCCCCTCGCGCTCGCTCCGCACCTG
>CAZBWD010000189.1:0-3260 GCA_964495585.1 uncultured Thermotogae bacterium | reverse complement strand
TACGGGAAGCGCGCGGAGCCGCTCGACGGGGGCACCGTGCGGTTCCTGGAGCGGGCGGCCCGCGAGAAGGGCACGTACCTCCTCGGCGGAACCCTTCTCGAACGCGACGGAGAGCGGCTCTACAACACCGCGGTCCTCATCGACCCGGACGGGCGGCTCGTCGCGTCCTACCGCAAGACCCACCTCCTTGCCCACCACTCGAAGGAGCGCAACCTGCTCGAGCCCGGGGACGGTCTCTGCGTCGTCGGAACCCCGATCGGCACGCTGGGGATCGCGATCTGCTACGACCTGCGGTTCCCCGAGCTCTTCCGGGAGATGGCGCAGGCCGGCGCGGAGGTGTTCCTCGTGCCCGCCGCCTGGCCGCGCACCCGGCGGGAGGCGTGGGAGGCGCTGTGCCGCGCCCGGGCGGTGGAGAACCAGGCGGTCCTCATCGCCTGCGGCACCGCCGGCCGCGGGGTGCTCGGCCAGAGCATGGTCGTCGACCCGTGGGGGGTGGAGACAGCATCACTCGGCAGCCGGGAAGCGGTGTTGTGGACGAAGATCGACCTCGCGGCGCTGCGCCGCTACCGCACCGAGTTCACCGCGTGGCGCGAGCGCTGAGGCCCTGACGAGCCGGCTTGACACCCGATCGGACGCTCCTTAAACTCCTTGCGGCTTTCACGCCGGAGTGGCGGAATTGGCAGACGCGCAGGATTCAGGATCCTGTGGGGATTACACCTCGTGTGGGTTCAAGTCCCACCTCCGGCAGAGTCCCTTGTCCCTGTTTTGCGGTATGTTGCCTTCCCGTGTGTCTTCCTGCCCTCGTCGCGGCGTCAACCCCAGACGGCGAGGACCCCCAAGACGACGAATACCGCCTCCACGATCCAGAACCGAAGGACGATCCTCGCCTCCGGCCACTCCGTCGCCGGCAGGAGGAAAGGGTAGTCGATCCCCTCGGCATGCTCGAAGTGGTGGTGCAACGGGCTGATCTTGAACAGGCGCCTGCCGAAGAGCCGCAGCGCCGCGACCTGAACGATCACGGAGCCCATCTCGAGGACGAAGAGTCCGCCGAGAAGCGGCAGCACGAGCGCGGTGCCGCTCGCGAGCGCGACCGCCCCGAGCGCGCCGCCGAGGCCGAACGCCCCGACATCCCCGAGGAACACGCGGGCCGGGTGCCCATTCACCCACAAGAAGCCGACGAGAACCCCGAGAAGCGGCAGGATGACCCCAGAGAAACCGGGCGCGATCAGGAGGTAGCCGAGGAGTGCGAGGGCCACGGCGCCGCTCGCCAGGCCGTCGAGCCCGTCGGTCAGGTTCACGCTGTTCGTGGTCGCGAGGAAGACCCCCCACACCAGAAGGAAGTGCACAAACGCCGGCAGGCGGAGCAGAAGGTGAGAGAAGGGGACACAGAGCGGCCCGTCGAGGACCGGGCGGAAGGCAAAGAAGAAGGCAACGGACAGCGCCGTCCCGAGGAGGATCTTCTGCGTCGGCTTAAGCCCCAGGGAACGACGGTGGCGCAGGGAGACCAGGTCGTCCAACAGGCCGATCGCTCCGAACGCGAGCCCGGCAAGGAGCACGAACAGGTCCGCAAGCGAGACCGGGCGGAACGCCGTGACCACCGGCACGGCGAGCGTCCAGAGCAGGAGGATCACCACCCCGCCCATCGTCGGGGTGCCGCCCTTCGCCTCGTGGAGCTTCGGTCCGTACTCCCGGATCCTCTGTCCGAGCGCGGCGCGGCGCATCCCCGCGGCGAACAAGGAAGCGGCCACCGCTCCAACCGGGACGAGAAAGAGGGAGAGCCCAACCAGCGGGATCACGTTCAGTCGCTCCCGCGGTACTCCCCGTCGCACTCGAGGAGGCCCCGCCGCATCCCAGAGCGCTCCTTGTCCCCCTTGGCCTCGAGCGCGCGGCGGACCAGTTTGAACAGCTCATAGGTGGTGAGCAGGCAGAACCCCTGCGACTTGCAACCCCGCAGGACCTCGGGCGTGAACTGCGTCGGGCGGTGCCTGGGATCGAGCGCGCGCGAGCCGCTGACGACGAGGATCCCCTTGCCCGGTCCCTCCCCGCTCGTGCGGGCGCGGTCGACCGCCTCGAGCAGGCGGCGGTAGGGGGGAAGGTCGACCGCCGGCCCGTCGATCGCACAGACGACCCCGATCGCGTCTCCCTCGTCACTGCGCAAGAGCAGGTCGTGGGGGGAGTCCTCGACGCCGAAACCCAGGGCACGGAACGCGTCGATCACCACCGGCAGGAGAGCGAAGCGGCCCTTGGTGTAGAGGATCCGGCCGTAGCGGGCGACCTCATCGAGCTTCCCCCCCACCTCGCCGATCTTGCGGGCGAGCTTGTCCCGTCGTTCCGAGAGGCCCCGCAGCTCGTCGCGGAGCGCCTCCTCGCCGGGCAGCGCGTAGGCTGGGAGCCAGTCGGGAACCGGGGTGTACGCGGGGCGCAGCGCATACTCTGAGACCGCCTGAACGAGCGCCGCGGCCTCCTGCGCCGGGGAGACACGGGAGGTCGACGGAACAAGGATCAGCCGGCCCTCCTCGAACGGCAGGCACAGCGCCACAATATCATCGACCCGGTTCCTCGCGAGCACTCGCGCGAAGCGGGGGACCGGCGTGGAGAGGAGATCCTGATAGATCGCGTGGTAGGCGACCCGACCCCCGAAACCGCGCAGGTACTCCTCGAACGGATCGCCGGTTCCCTCAAGCACGACGTCCTCCCCGCGGCGGGGCACGAACCGGCTGTTCGCGGGGAAGGCGAGCTGGTGCTGCCTGTCAACGAGCGACGTCGTGGGGAGCCAGCTGTAGCGGTCGATCCGCTCGCTCACCGCCCCCTGGGCAATCACCTCGAGTGGATCGCCGCGCGGGTACAACCGGCAGACAATCAGCCCGCCGCGCCTGGTGAGGAGGTCTGCGGCCTCGGACCGGCGCTTGGCCATCAGGCGGGCGAGCAGGCGCCCGAAGCCCAGATCGCTCTCCGCGTAGGTGCGGCGGACCCCGTCCCTCTCGAAGGGGACCTCGCAGGTCCAGCGGTCACTCAATGATGCGGGATCGATGAACACCGCATCGACCGAGGCCAGGGACGGACCCTCGAAGAAGTCCACCTCCTGCACCTGCGGGTGCGTCAACCGCCAGCCGATCGAGAGAGAAGTCCGATCCATCGCGCGGCTATCATACCCAAGGCAAGAGCCGTTGAACAACCCTCAATCGGGTAGGAGGGGGCTTCACAGCCCCGTCCTCCCACACCACCGGACATACTCACCGTATCACGGCGGTTTCTTCTAC
>CAZBWD010000188.1:0-3311 GCA_964495585.1 uncultured Thermotogae bacterium | reverse complement strand
GGGTAGGTCCCCCGGATGTCGTAGGCCTTGAAGATCCCTGCCATGCCTCCCTCCCTGGAACCTTTGGGACGCCTCAGGTCCGGGTCGCCGCGGTGAGGATCACGCTCGACCAGGGATCAAGAACACACGCATCCTGCTCCTCGAGCGCGACCTCTTCCCCCGGTGCGACAAGATCGTACGGCGCGTCGCGGGCAGTATCGACCACCAGCGCCCAGCGACCCGCCCGTAGCGCGGGGAGTGCGAACCGCGCCGGCTCGCTCGCCGCGTTGAACAGGAGACACAGGTCTCCTCCCGCCCCGCCGCGGATCCGGCAGCCCAGGCGCCGGTTCTCCGGAGCTGACCAGTCCGGTTCCCCTCCGCTCGGGGCGAAGAAGCCGATCTCGTCCTTCGTGTAGAACGCCTCCTTCCTCAGGACCGCGTGGGCGCGACGCAAGCCGATGAGGCCACGCACGAACCGGTGGAAGCCGCGGTGCGCCTCGAGAAGCGTCCAGTTGTGCCAGCTCGTCTCGTTGTCCTGGCAGTAGGCGTTGTTGTTCCCTCCTTGCGTGCGGCGGAACTCGTCGCCCCCGAGGAGCATCGGGACGCCACGGGAGACGAGGAGCGTTACGAGGAGATTCTTGATCTGCCGCGCGCGCACCGCCTCGATACCGGGGTCGTCGGTCCGCCCCTCGACCCCGTAGTTCGCGCTCCAGTTCTCGTCAGTGCCATCCCGGTTCCCCTCACCGTTCGCTTCGTTGTGCTTGCGGGCATAGCACACGAGGTCGTTCACCGTGAACCCGTCGTGGCAAGAGACGAAGTTGATACTGCACTCCGGTCCCTTCCCGGATCGCTCGTAGACGTCGGCGCTCCCGCACAGGCGGCTCGTGAACAGGCCAAGCATTCGCGGGTCGCCGCGCCAGAACCGGCGCACGTCATCGCGGTACCGCCCGTTCCACTCCGCCCAACGCCGCTGCGAGAAGCTCCCCACCTGATAGGCGCCGGCGGCGTCCCACGCCTCGGCGATGAGCTTGGTCTCCCGGAGGATCGGATCCTCGGCGATCCGCTCGAGCAGCGGCGCATCCGTTTGCAGCCGGCCCGACTCGTCCCGCCCGAGCACGCTCGCCAGGTCGAAGCGGAACCCGTCGACGTGCATCTCGATCACCCAGTAGCGCAGCGCCTGCAGGATCAGGTCGCGAACCACGGGATGGTTGGCGTTCAGGGTGTTCCCGGTTCCCGTGTCGTCGCGGTAGGTGCGCCGGTCCTCGGAAAGCAGGTAGAAGATCGTGTTGTCGAACCCGCGCAGCGACACGGTCGGGCCGAGCTCGTTGCCTTCCGCAGTGTGGTTGAACACGACGTCGAGGAAGATCTCAACCCCGGCCCGGTGGCAGGCCTTGACCATTTCCTTGAACTCCTCCAGCGGCCCGGCTGCATCCCCGGCGTAGGACGCCTTCGGGGCGAAGAAACCCACCGGATTGTACCCCCAGTAGTTGCGCAGCCGCCTCCCGGAGAGTGGATCGGGGCGATCGAACTCGTGCTCGTTGAACTCGAAGACCGGCATCAGCTCGACCGCCGTCACCCCGAGGTCCTTGAGGTAGGGGAGCTTCTCGACGAGGCCGCGATACGTCCCGGGGTGGGCGACCCCCGAGCTTGCGTGGACCGTGAATCCCCGCACGTGCACCTCGTAGATCACGGTATCGCTCCACGGAACCCGCAACGGCTCGTCCTTCTCCCAGTCGAAGGTCGCGTCGGCGACGACGCACTTTGGCATCGCCGCGGCATCGTCGACCGTGGAAAGCGAGAGGTCCTTCTCCGGCGAGGCCGGGTCGTAGCCGAGGGCAGCGGCGAACCGCCACTCCCTGATCGGCGTGATCGCCGCCGCGCAAGGATCGAGGAGGAGCTTGTGCGGGTTGAACCGGTGCCCGTCCTGCGGACGGTACGGGCCCCCGACCCGGTAGGCGTAGAGCTGGCCGGGCTTCAGACCGTCGACCCAGACGTGCCAGACGTCCCCGGTCCGATGGATCGAGGGATCGAGCACGATCCGCCGGCTGGGGGTCCCGTCCCCCGGCCGGGCGTAGAACTCGAGGACCACGCCGGTCGCGTGACGGCTGAACACGGAGAAGTTCACCCCGCTGCCGCGTGGATGAACCCCGAGCGGGAGCGGCTCCCCAACGCGGACATCCCCTGCCGACTGGCTCATCCCTGCCTACGGTACGTCGCCCTTGACCTGCGCCTGGGCCGCGACCGAGCTCGTCGCCTTCTCGATCTCGTCCTGGTCGCCGAGGTAGGAGTGGCTCACGGCCCGCAGCTCGTCGTCGAGCTCGTAGACGAGGGGGAACCCCGTCGGGATGTTCAACCCGGGGATCTCCTCGTCGGAGATGCCGTCCAAGTGCTTGACCAAGGCTCGAAGGCTGTTGCCGTGGGCGGAGACGAGGATCCGCCGGCCGCGCTTGAGCGCAGGGACGAGGACCCCGTGCCAGTAGGGGAGCACCCGTTCCAGGGTGTCCTTCAGGGACTCGGCGCCGGGAACCTCCTCGGGCTTCATGTCGGCGTACCGCGGGTCGAACCGGGGGTGCCGCTCGTCGTCCGGGGCGAGCGCCGGAGGACGGACCGCGTAACTGCGCCGCCACTGGTGCACCTGGTCCTTGCCGAACCGCTCCGCGGTCTCCTTCTTGTTCAACCCCTGCAGGGCGCCGTAGTGCCGCTCGTTCAGACACCAGGACCGGTAGACCGGGATCCACATCAGGTCGAGCTCATCGAGCGCGATCCACAGCGTGCGGATCGACCGCTTGAGCACCGAGGTGTACGCCTCGTCGAACGTGTACCCCTCCGCCCGCAGGATCTGGCCGGCGCGCTTCGCCTCCTCCCATCCCTTCGGGGAGAGGTCGACGTCCGTCCAGCCGGTGAACCGGTTCTCCAGGTTCCACTGGCTCTCGCCGTGCCGGAGCAGGACGAGCTTGATTCCCATGTTCCCCTCCTTTCCCCGCGGCTGGGCGCCGCTCATCGGCCGGCACCCTCGTAGACGGCGAGCGCGTCCGCCACATCGGCGTCGTCGAGGGTGATCGCCGCGATCGCGTTGCAGAAACGCACCGCCTCGTCGAGCGGACGCTGGTGAATGTTCCGTCCGGTCGCGTTGCCCGCGGTCCCGCCGACGTGGATCTGCCCGTGGAGCCGGGTGAGGAACTCCTCCACGCTCGTCTCCTTCCCGCCGGCGCAGACGACCCGCGTCCGCCCGGCCGCCTTCACTGCCTCCACGAGCGCCTGCGCGGGGATCCCAGACGTCCCCTGCGGCGGGTTGAGCTTCACGAAGTCCGCGCCGAGGCAGGCGACGAGCC
>CAZBWD010000187.1:0-3408 GCA_964495585.1 uncultured Thermotogae bacterium | reverse complement strand
GTTCCAGTGGACGAAGCCGGCTACCGCCATCTTCCGTTCACTCAACTACCAGACGAGACACTAGGGCCCGCGGGTCAGGAGGAGAGTGGCAGAAGAGCAGGGATGGAACAGGGCTGCGCGGGTGCAGAGCTCTTGCCTTGGGCGTGAGGCAACAATCCGTTTGACAGGGGAAGGGGGAGGGACATACGATCGTGCCCATGAACGCCCGAAAGCACTTCCTGATCGTCAACCTGATTGCTGGGGGGGGGCGCTGTAAGCGGGTGTTTCCCAGGGTCAAGGCCGAGCTCGACCATCGGGGGCTCGACTACGACCTGCACTTCACCAACGAGCCGCTCGAGGCGGTGGACGTGGCGCAGATGGTCGCTGAGGCCGGCTTCACCCACGTGGTCGCCATGGGCGGGGACGGGACGGTCAACGAGGTGGCCAACGGCCTGGTCAAGGTCGGTTCCCCCCTCCCCCTGGCGGTGATTCCCGCCGGGAGCGGGAACGACTTCGTGCGGATGATGGGGATCCCCGCCGACCCGATCCGCGCGATCGACCTCCTGGAGTCCGGCGAGCCGCGTGCGGTCGATCTGGGGCACGTCGTCGGCGATCGGTACTTCGTCAACGGCCTGGGGATCGGGATCGACGCGCAGGTCGCCCGCGACGTGTTGAAGATGGAGCGGTTCCGCGGGGCCACGGCCTACCTGTACGGGGCGGTCAAGGAAGTCCTTCACTTCAAGGCCTTCCCCGTCACGCTCTCCGGCGGGGACTGGGAGGAAACACGTCCCTTGATCTCCTTGGCGATCGCGAACGGGAAGTTCGCCGGCGGCGGGTTCAAGCTTGCCCCGCGGGCGTCAGTGGACGACGGCCTCATCGATATCGCGGCGATCGGAGACTTCCCGGTTCCCGAGCGGCTGATCCGGCTGCTCCAGGCACGCAAGGGGACCCATCTGAAGCTCTCCAAGGTCCATTACCGACAGGAGCGCTGGCTCTCGGTTGCCTCACAGGCGAAGCTGATCGCCCACATCGACGGCGAGATCTATCAGCTCCCGGATGAACGGTTCAGGGTTGAGGCTGCAGCGCAGGCCTTGCGCGTCATCACGCCCTGACCGCTTTCCGCGCATCCATGGCGCGTCCTGGAGGACGCGCTAGAGGAGCGTCTTCTCGGTCTGCGGATCGAACAGGTGCAGGACGCTCAGGTCCACGGAGAGACGGATCGTCGAGTCGATGTCAATCGTCTGGTGCGGATCGAGGTTCGCTACCACGTGATCTCCCGCACAGTCCGCGTAAACGAGGAGCTCGTTTCCCAAGGGCTCGGTCACCTGCACCGTCATCGCGAGGGTGTTGTCGCCCCCGTCCACCGGGCCGGAAAGATCCTCGGGGCGGATCCCCACGATCACCTCATTGGGAAGCTCTTGCACCCGCTGTGCGGGGACGGAGAAGCGGAACCCCTTGCCGATGAGGGTCAGGGTTCCGTCCTGCTTTTCCACCTTCGCTGGGAGGAAGTTCATCGCCGGACTGCCGATGAACCCCGCCACAAACTGGTTGGCAGGCTTGTCGTAGGTGTCCTGCGGCGAGTCATACTGCTGGATGACCCCCGCCTTCATCACCGCGACCTTGGTCCCGAGGGTCATCGCCTCGACCTGGTCATGCGTCACGTAGACGGTCGTCGTCTTCAGCTTGTGGTGTAGCTGTTCGAGTTCGGTCCGCATCTGGACCCGCAGTTTGGCGTCCAGATTCGAGAGCGGTTCGTCAAACAGGAAGACCTTGGGGTTTCGAACGATCGCCCGGCCCACGGCGACCCGCTGCCGCTGTCCACCGGAGAGCTCCCGCGGCTTGCTCTTGAGCTTCGTCTCGATCCCGAGCAGCGCCGCGGCTTCGTGCACCCGCTTCTGGATCTCGGCCTTCGCGACCTTGCGGAGCTTCAGCCCGAACGCCATGTTGTTGAATACATCCATGTGCGGGTAGAGCGCGTAGTTCTGGAAGACCATCGCGATGTCTCGATCCTTGGGAGGGACCTGATTCACGACCTTTTCCCCGATTCGGATCTGTCCGGCCGTGACCTCCTCCAGCCCGGCGATCATCCGCAGGGTCGTCGTCTTTCCGCACCCCGACGGTCCCACGAGGACCGTGAACGCGCCGTCATCCACCTTGAGGTCGATCGCATTGACGGCCACGAAGTTCGCGAACTTCTTGGTGACCTTGTCCAGGGTAACTTCCGCCATCACACCTCCTGTTCATCCTTCGCAGGGTCCCACTTCGACACGGCTCTCCGGACAGTATACCCGGTGTGCCCCCGGTGGAAAAACGAGCCGGCTATCGGCACTTGGTGTCGGTGATCCACAGGAGGATCGCGAGGATCGTCTTGGCGTCGGTGATTCCCCCGTCTTCGATCCGCGTGAGGAGTTCGTCTTGCGGGAGGAGGGTACACCGGTCGATCTCCCCGGCACGGGGATCCGTGATCCGGCGCAGACCGTGGGCGACAAACAGCGTGAGCCGCTCGTCGGTGAACCCCGGTGAGGTCCGGAACGAGAGACGCGGGGTCCAGACGGCGGCTTCGTACCCTGTTTCCTCGACGAGCTCACGCCGTGCGCAGTCAAGCGGCCGTTCACCCGGCTCGAGCTTCCCGGCCGGGATCTCCCACAGTGACGCCTCTACGGGGTGGCGGTACTGGTTGACGAGGAGGATCCTTCCATCATCCGCGACCGGGAGGATCGCCGCCCCGCCGGGGTGAAGGATGACTTCGCGGCGCGCCTGCGACCCGTCCGGCCGGCGGACCGTGTCGAGGACGAGGCGCACCACCCTCCCGGAGAAGAGGTCCTCGCGGGCGAGACGCTCCTCCACCTCAGACAGCGCGTGCCCCCGCCTGAAGCGCCCGCTCGTTGGGCGCGATGAACCGTTCCTTGCCGTCCTCCTCGAGCATCCGGCGCATCGCCGCGGTCACCGCGTCGAGCGGGACGATCCCCGTCGCCTGGACGAAGGCGCCCAGAGCGATCATGTTGATCGTCCGCGGGTTACCGACCTCCTCGGCCATCTCGTTCAACGGGACGCGGATACAGGTGACGTCGTCGCGCGTCGTGGTCCGCTCGATGAGCGAGGCGTTCACGATGATCGTCCCCTGCGGGGCGACACTCGCCTCGAACTTGTCGAGAGAGGGGAGGTTCATCGCCACGAGTCCGGTCGGCTCATCGACGATCGGGGACCCGACGGGATCCTCCGACAGGATGACCGTGCAGTTGGCCGTTCCCCCCCGCATCTCCGGTCCGTAGGAGGGGAGCCAGGTCACCTGAAGGCCGTGATCCATCCCGGCCTGGGCGAGGATCTTCCCCGCCAGGATCACCCCTTGCCCGCCGAAGCCCGCGATGATGACAGCGTGTTCCATCTCTACCCCCTATCGACCAAGTCGCCGAGCGGAAAGACCTTCGT
>CAZBWD010000186.1:0-3429 GCA_964495585.1 uncultured Thermotogae bacterium | reverse complement strand
ATCCGAAATCGATTCGTGACGTATTGTAACGCACATTACTCACACAGGCTGCTAGGTGCGGCGGCGCTCGGCCTCGCCGGAGGGCCCTCGCAGGTAGCGCAGCGTGAGGAAACCGTTCGCCCACGCGAAGGTGAGCGTCGAGAGCACAAGAGCGATGGCCTCGCCTAGCGCCCCCATTTGTACGACCATCGTGGCGTACCCGAAGAGCAGGGTCGGCGCGTAGCAGGCCGACAGCGCCACGAACAGCTCGATCAGCGTCCTACCGCTCCGCGTGCGGGCGAAACTCACCTGCATCCCGGCAATCGCCCTCTTCCCGTCAACGAGGATCGCCTGCTTATAAAGGCTCCACCGCAGGCCGAGGTAGATCCCCGGCAAGATGAACAACAGCATCCCCAGTACGACACCGAGGTTCACGACGAGCTCTCCCACCACCAGTGGGCCGTAGAGGACGAGCGTGCGGGAGAACGCCGGGCCAAGCGCCAAGCGTGCTTCCCCTCGCTCGATCTGACGCACAAGAAGGATGAACACGCCGCCAAACAACGGGGAGAGGAGCAGGACCGCGCCCATCGTGATGACCCACCGAGGGTTCTGGATGTCGTAGAGCCCCGCCTGCAGGTTCGCCGCATACAGGATCCCGGAGAAAGCGAGCGCCACGGCAAAGAGCGCCGGGTTGCGGAACGGGAGAGCGAGGATCTCGTTAGCCCGGACCGAGCGCATCGTCCTCGTCCGCCAACAGCCGCTCCAGCCGGAGCGATCGCTCCACCGTCTCGTCGAGCGTGAACTCAAGCTCGGGGATGTGGCGCAGAGAGATGCTCTTGGCGAGCTGTGAGCGGAAGAAGCCGCGGTCATGATGGAACGCGGCAAGGACCGGCGCCCGCTCGGCAGGCGGCGTCCCGAGCGCGACGTAGACCGTGGCATAGCGGAGATCGACGGAGAGGCGGATGTCCATCACCGTGGGGAACGACGCCCGGATCAAGGGATCGCGGGCCTCGAACTCGACAATCTGCGACAGGGCGCGCTTGATCTCTTCCCGCACCCTCTCGCGAGCCCGTCCGTCACCCATCACTCCCCCGTTTGCACGCGGCCGACGAGCCTTACCAGCCAAACCGAATCCCCAGCGGTCTAGCGGGCGACCTCCTCGAGCGTGAAGACGACCAGTCGATCCCCGATCTCGACCTCGTCGAAGTCCTGAATCCGGATGCCGCATTCGCGACCGGCCTGGACCTCGCGCACGTCGTTGGCGAACCGGTGCAGCGACGCGATCTCACCCGTGAACGCCTCCTTGTCACGGCGCAGCACTCGCACCTTCGCCCGCCGGACGACCTGCCCATCCGTGACATAGCAGCCGGCGACTATGCCTTCGGGAACCTTGAACAGGTCACGCACCTCGGCCTCGCCGAGCTTGACCTCCTCGTACTCCGGCGCGAGCATCCGCTTGAGCGACCGCTCGGTTTCGTCGATGAGATCGTAGATCACATCGTAGGTAAGGATGGCCACCCCCTCACGCTCGGCGAGTCGGCCGGCCTTTGCGTCCGCCTTCACGCCGAATCCGACGACCAGGCACTCCTTGTTGACGCTCGCGGCGAGCAGGACGTCGCTCTCCGACACCTCGCCCACCCCGGCGTGGAGGAACTCGACCTTGATGTCCTCGACGGCGATGCCCTCGATCTCGCGCCGGGCCGCCTCCAGGGCACCGGTCGACGCGGCTTTCAGGATCAGCCGGAGTTTCTTTTCCTCCATCGCCTCGCGGAACAGATCCTCCACGCTCAGCCGCGGCCTGGGCCGGCGGGGACCCTCCTCCTCGGCCCGGCGGGATGCCGCGACCTGCTTGGCCTCCTTGAGGTCTCTGCGGATCTCGATCAGCGTCCCGACCGGAGGCACGTCCTGCAACCCCACGACCTCGACCGCCACGCCCGGCCCGGCCTCGCGGATCCGCTTCCCGGTCTCGTCGACGAGCGCCTTCACACGGCCGAAGGTCGTCCCGGCCACAATCTCATCCTTGGCCCGCAGCGTACCGTTCTTGATGACCGCCGTGGCCACCGGGCCCTGCCCCTTGGAGAGGTGGCTCTCGATGATGATCGCCTCGAGGTCTCCCTTCGGATCGGCGCGCAGGTCCTCGAGCTCCGCGACGAGGAGGATCATCTCCAGGAGGTCGTCGATGTTCTCGCCCTTGAGCGCCGAGAGGGACACGGTGATCGTCTCCCCGCCCCAGGCCTCGGGGGTGAGGCCCAGCTTGGTGAGGTCGTGCATCACCTTGTCGATGTTCGCATTCGGCTTGTCGATCTTGTTGATCGCCACGATCATCGGGATCCCCGCGGCACGGATGTGATCGATCGCTTCCACGGTCTGGGCCATCACCCCATCGTCGGCGGCCACGACGAGCACCGCGATATCCGTCGCCCGAGCCCCGCGGGCACGCATCCCGGTGAACGCCTTGTGTCCGGGGGTGTCGATGAACGTGATCCTCTTGCCGTGCAGATCGGCCTGGTACGCCGCCACGCCCTGGGTGATCCCGCCCGCCTCTTTCGCCGCCAGGCGGGAGTGGCGAATCGCGTCGAGGAGTGTCGTCTTTCCATGGTCGATGTGCCCGAGGACCGAGACGACCGGCGGCCGCGACCGACCCGACTTCGCCTTCTCTGGGGCAGCCGGCTTTTCTTCCTTCGCCTTCTCCGCCTCCACCGACCGCACCGCGGTCTCCTCCTCGTAGAGGTTCATGATGAGGGCATACTCTTCCTCGTCGAGGGAATTGGCCGCCTTCAATCCAGGCATCCCCATCTCCGCGAGCTTCTCGATCAGGTCCTTGCTCGCGATGTTCAGGTCCCTTGCAATCTCGTAGATCCTCTTTCTTGTCACGGCATCCTTCTTATTGTGTTTCGCAGATCCAAACGGCGACGCAGACTATACTCCATCTGATGGGGACCGTCAAACGGATCGGGTCAAGGGGGGACCGGAGCGTTTAGTGAAGGAAGAGGTAAAGGAGGAGGGCAATCACGGCAACCGCACCGAGAAAGCCGAAAATCATGCGGAAGCTGAGCCGACGCAGCCGGGTCTTCTGCACCGGGTCGAGGTTCGACTTCCGGGGGTAGCGGATTTCCATGCGCTGCGCCTTCTTGTAGGTCCTCACGAACAGCGAGACCTTCCGCTGCCGCTTGTAGACGATCGCCAGGTTGTGCATCGCGTTCACGTGGTGCGGATCCACCTCGAGCGCGCGTTTGTAGGCGTACTCCGCGCGCGCAAGGTCTCCGCCGTCGATGTAAAGGTTCCCCAGACGGTAGTAGACCATCGCCTTGTCGATCCCATACTTCAGGGCCTCGACCAGAAAGCTGATCCCTTCCTTGTACGCCTTCTTCTTCCGACAGGCCTCGGAACGGGCGAGCGCATCACGAATGAACGGCTCCTGTTCCTCACTCGTCCTCGGTTCCTCCTTGC
>CAZBWD010000185.1:0-3448 GCA_964495585.1 uncultured Thermotogae bacterium | reverse complement strand
GAAGCCGGCTACCGCCATCTTCCGTTCACTCAACTACCAGACGGGACACTAGGAGGCCTACCGCCGGCGGTGGAGGAATCGGAATAGGGCACGTGCCCTCCGAACTGCCGAGCTTCAGGCAAGGAAACCGTATTTCTTGTACAATCCGCGCATCGTTCTGTGGGAAAAGGGAGGGTGCCGATGAAACGCTGGGCTGTGCTAATCCTGCTGATCGGGGTGGTGACCGGTCTTGCGGGGTGTTCCCTGTTCACGCCGCCACCGAACCCTCAGCCGCAGCTTCTCTTCGAGGACAACTTCTCAAACACGAGATCGCCGGGCTGGTGGCAGGGGAACGACCCACCGGGGACATGGGAAATCAAGAACGGCCACTATTACGGAGAGCTCGATGACTCCGATTCCTACTACTACGTCTACAACACGACAGTCAGCGGATTGACGAACTTCCGGATCCAGGCGACGACGAGCCAACTGGGGACGGCAACCGATCACTCCTGGAGGATCATCTTGCCCGCTTCGGATGAGCGATTCTACGCATTCGAGATCTCCGCCGACGGGTACGTTGTGTTCAGCGTGTACACGCCGACCGACTGGCAAGACATCTACAACTGGGTGAAGTCTGACCAGATTCACCCCGCCGGGCAGACGAACAAGCTGGCCGTCGAAGCCCATGGGACCTCGTTCACGCTCTACGTGAACGATCAGCAGGTCGCTCAGGTGACCGACGCAACGCTTACCAGCGGTTCGGTTGGCTTTATCGTCGAGACATGGGGCGACCCGAACGGCGGCGCGTGGTTCGACGACCTCGATGTGTGGACGCTGGTCGACTAGCTGGAGCGCGCCCGGCGTAGGCCCCTAACGGATCTCGTCCAGGCTGAACGGCTTGCCGTGGCCGGGGTAGACGGTGCGGATGTCGAGCGCCTTCACCCGCTCGAACCCCGCTTTCAAGGCTTCGCCGTCGTCAACAAAGGTGGCGATCGAGGGGCGGGTCCTGTTCTCAAGGAAGTCCCCGCTGAAGAACGCGCCGTCGTCGGTCAAGACGGCGATCGATCCGGCGGTGTGTCCGGGAACGTGCAGGATCCTGGCCGTAAGCCCGTACTCATCGAGCCGATCCCCATCCTTCAGGGTGACGTCCGGGGTAAACCGGTCGGGCTTGCGCAGCCGAAAGAGGGCCGTGAGGGGCTTCATCAACCGCCTGCGGAGCCCGACCCGCCCGCGGCTCCTGAACATGTCTCCCTGTTCGACGGCCTGCCTTTCGGCGGGGTGCATCGCGATCTTCGCCCCGTAGATCCCGCGCAGGTAGGCGGCGTTGCCCGCGTGATCGGGGTCGCCGTGCGTCACGATGACGAGTCTCAGATCGCCCGGCCTGCAGCCCGCGTCGTGCAATTCGCGCTCGAGCGCCGCCCGATTGCCGCTCATCCCGGTGTCGATCAAGATGAAGCCCGCGTCGGTCTTCACGAGATAGGCGTTGACCCAACGCAGGGTGAGCGTTCGAATGTCCTGTGTCATGTCATCCTCCCCCTCCAGCATAGGCACGGAATCGATCGACGGCCAGTCTTTCATTCGTCCCGAGGACGTTCGCCTCGATCCCGCCACTGCTCAACCGGACTGCGCTTTCCGAGCACCGAGAGCTCCTACGGAGTCTGCGCTTCCTTCCCCGCCCGCGTGATCGCGTCGAGCAGCACATCGAGATCGGCCTCGTTCGTGCGGAAGTTCATGACGTTCGCCCGCAGGACGAATCGCCCGTCGAGAAGCGTGCTCGTCAGGTAGACCTCACCCTTCTCCTGGACGACCCGCAAGACGTGGCGGTTGAGCGCCTCAAGATCCGCAGCACCGACGGGCGCGTATCGAAAGCAGGTCACGCCGAGCGGGCCGGAGGCCACGAGCTTGAAGTCGGGACGGGCTTCGATCTTCTCGCGCAAGAGCCCGGCGAGCGCGATGTCGCGGGAGATGAGCTTGCGATACCCCTCGACCCCGATCTGCTTCATCGCGAGCCAAAGCTTGAGCGCCCGGAAGCCGCGGGTCTGCTGCGGCCCAAACTCCGAGAACCAGGGAAGCGCGCGGTCGTCCTGCAGGTACGGCGGCACGACGGAGAACGTCGCCTGCATCGCCGCCGCGTTGCGCACCATGACGCAGCCGCACTCCGCGGGGATGTACAGCCACTTGTGCGGGTCGATCCCCAGGCTGTCGGCGCGCTCGATTCCCGAGAAGAGGTCCTCGACCGGCTCGGCGAGGATGGCGACGCCGCCGTACGCGCCGTCGACGTGGAGCCACAGGCCCTCGCGGGCGCACAGCTCGGCAATGCGGTCGAGCGGATCGATCGCCCCGGTGTTCACCGTGCCGGCGCTTCCCACCACGGCAACCGGGTGCAAGCCCTTGCGGCGGTCGGCCGCGATCCGCCGCGCCAGGCGGTCGACGTCCATCCGGTAGTCCGCGTCCACGGGGATCTTGCGCAGGAAGTCGTGACCGATCCCCAGGAGTTCGACCGCCTTGTCGACGCAGCTGTGGGCCTGCGTCGAGGTGTAGACGACCATCGGCGCAGGTTCCTGTTGCATTCCCCGAGCGCGCATCTCGCCGGTCTGTGCCTTGACGTGGCGCATCACCGCCAGACCGACGATCATCGCGAGACTTCCACCGCTCACGAGGAGCGCCCCGGCGTCGCGAGGGAATCCGACGATCTCCTTCAGCCAGGAGAGCACGGCGTGCTCGACGTAGGTCGCGGCCTGGTCGCCGCCTGCGACGCTCGAGTTCATCCCTGCGGCGAGGAGCTCGCCGAGGACGCTGATCGGCGCGGCCGGCGGGTTGACCCAGGCGAAGAACCGCGGATGGATGTGCCCCAGTGGGTAGGGAAGGATGTCGCGGCCCACAAGCTCAATGAGCTCGCCGGGATCGACTCCGGTTTGCGGCAGGGGCTCGTCGAGAAGCCGCTTGCGAACCTCCGGGGGCACGGGGCGCCGCACCGGGTCCTCCCGCGCCTGCAGCCGCTCCAGCGCCTCGGCAATCAGATCGATCGCCCGGTGGCCGAGCGCGCGGAACGCCTCGGGAGTCAGGTCGAGCGGCTGTCCTGATCCATTCTCCATATCCATCGCTCCTCCTTGCCCGCTTCACACAGGGTCCATTGTCGGGCCGATCCGCTGATTGCACAACGCCGGCCTTGTCGCGGTCCACGAGGAGCGCTATCCTCTCGGGCCGGGCGATGTCTCGACCCATGCCATCGGGGTCGGTTCGACATCGAGGCATTCGTATCGGCGACAAGGAGCGAGCATGCGGTTCATCGATTTGCGCAGCGACACCGTGACCCGGCCGACCGACGGGATGCGCGAGGCGATGGCCCGCGCCGTGGTCGGGGACGACGTCTACGACGAGGACCCGACCGTCAACCGGCTGCAGGAGGTGATGGCGGAGCGGGTCGGGATGGACGCCGGCCTGTTCGTGGCGAGCGGCACCATGG
>CAZBWD010000184.1:376-3480 GCA_964495585.1 uncultured Thermotogae bacterium | reverse complement strand
ATGTCCGGTGGTGTGGGAGGACGGGGGCTGTGAAGCCCCCTCCTACCCGATTCTGGAGGACAGCAGCGTGACCGGCTCAGGTGTCGTCCGCCCAGAGGGCGTGCAGGCGATCGAGCGCGGTACCGTACCGGCGGTCGAGGACCTCGGGGTCGGTCGATTCCGGCTCGTTGCCCATCGTGACGAACGGGACCCGGACCCCGCCGACGGCGATCGTCCCCTCCTCGCCCGGGGCGAGCGACGTCCAGTCATCCGATGTGTAGACCCCTTTCATCTCCGCCCGGGGGACCGAATGGGTCAGGACGCCGTCCCGCCGGCGCGCGTCGTAGCGCGCGAGGTTCCGGCGCCTGGACTCCGCGAACGAGACGTCGACGTACAGGATTGCAGCGCGGGACAGGACCGTCGCGGAGAAGGACTCAAGTGCCCTTCGGTAGGCATCCTCCCCGCCACGGGAGAACTCGACGAGCAGGGTCCGCCGGCTGAGACTCTCAGGCCGCTCGAGTCGGCGCCTCACCTCCTGATCGAGCCGGCCGATCAGGAACCCCCAGACCGTGGGATTGGTGACCGCGTAGTTGCCGCCGGCCGGGTGTGAGTAGAGCCGTTCCCGCCCGAGCCGCTCCCAGAGATCGTCCTCCTCGAACTTCTGCCACAGGATCGGGAAGTCGTCGATCACCTCGAACGGTGCGATGTGGTAGCGGTTTGCCCGTCGCTCGGACGGGCATCCCGTCATGAAATCGATGAACTCGCTCTTCCCGCTCGCCGGGCGCCCGAGCAGGAACAGGACGTCGAACGTCCCGGCGTACACCTCCGGGTCCCCGCGATAAGCGAGGTTGAGCCGGGCCTCGACCTCGGCGAGGAACTCGGAGGCCGGACGGTCCGCGTCGATCGCCAGAACCTGTGTCCCGTCCGCCCGGTGCCAGTCGTCAAGGTGGGACAGCATTCGCTCGAGCACCGCTGCGGAGACCTCGAACGCCGGGGTCCCCCGCGCCTGCTGGCGGGTGAGGGAGCCCGGGATCGGCAGGTCGAGCCGCAGGTACAGGTCAGGGGAGGGCAGAACAGCACGCGCCTGCGCGTAGAGCGCAGGGAAGTACAGGTCATCGAAGGCGCGGGCGTAGGCCAGGTGGACCCCGAGGTGGGACTCCTCCAGGCACAGCCTTCCCGTCGTGAGGATCGCCGCGATTCGGTCCCTACGGCCGGGTGCCGCGGCGAGGATCGCCTCGGCGAGCCGCTTGCGTTCGGAGAAGAGGTTGATCCCTTCGCGCTCGGCGACCTCCTTGACGAGCTCCGGCAGCACCCCCACCTGCTGCGGGTAAAACCGGGTGAGCAGGGCCAGGGTCTCGCTCTTCCCGACCGCGGGAAGCCCCTCGAAGACGACGTGACGCAGGGATCCGACGTTCATGAAGCGGATTCTATTCGATTCCGCACACGGTGTCAGCTGCCTACCGGCACGGTCAGAGGTGTCGCAGCGCCTCGCGGGCGACCGTGACCCGCCGCTCGTCCTCCAGCCAGCGGGCGAGCTCCGGCCGGATCACCTCCGGCTTCTTGCGGCCGAGCTTCCACATCGCCGAGGCGACGGCCCGCCACACGTACCGGCGCTCGTCGAGGGAGAGCTTGCGGAGGACGATCAGCGCCTTCTTCGCAATCGGGGGTGCGCCCGCGGAGGAGAAGGACATCGCCACGTTCCACAGCGTCTGCTCGTCGCTCGAGGTCGACCACCTGACAAGATACTCGAAGGTCACGTCCGGGTACGCCCGCAGGAGGACGCTGCCCAGGACGAGCGGTCCCAGGGCGCGGCGCACGGCCGCCTCCCGGTCAGGCAAGAGCGGTTCTACGAGCTTCAGGAGCGGTTCGCGCCACTCCAACCGCCGGGTCTGTGCGGTCCTTGCCACGGCGGTGAGCACGGTCCTGCGGACCCCCGCCGACGGGTGTCCGGACCAGTCGCGGAGGATCTCCGCGCCGGCCGCGAAGTCGTTACGGAGGATCGCCCCGCAGGCCTCCCCGGCGGCCTCGCGAACGGTCCACTCCGGGTCGTCGGCCAGCACGAGCAGGAGGTTCCTCACCCTGTCCGGTGTGTTGTCGTATCCCTCGGCGAGGAGGCCGCACGCCACGTGCCGGGCCACCGGCTCCGGCCGGACGCTCCACTCTTGCGCCCGCTCGACGAGCACGCCTGACCTTCCGTCGGTCTCCGCGAGCCGCTTGACCACATGACAGATCTCCGAGGACCGTGCCGATGCGAGCGCCTCAATCAGGGCCCCCATCTCGCCTGCTCCGACCAGCCGATCGATCGCCTCCCTCATCCTCTTTCCCCCTTGTCGGCGAAGCTGCACCGGTTCCATTAAACGGAGCACCGTAGTCCTTGTCAATAGGGGACCGCTCGGTTGTCGCCCTCCCGGCCGTCGACTACCATGGGGAACACCACGCAAGGAGGAAGGAGATGGCAAAACGGGTGGTCATCCTGGCGGCGGTCGTGCTTCTCGCTTGGGGGGGCCTTGGCTTGGCAGAGCAGGAGAATTTCTCCTCGGGGCGCACCCTCGGTATAGGGATCCAGGTCGGGGTGCCGATCGAAGGACTGGTCAGCGCCCGCTACTGGTTTTCCCCACAGGTCGGGGCTGAGGGGATCTTCCTTCTGTGGGGGACCGCTGGCGAGCTGAGCGGATCGGTCACCGGGCGGGTCCTCTACCGGGTGAGTGACACCCAAGCCGTGGATTTCTACATCGCGGCCGGTGCGACCGTCCCCTTCTCACCCTACGCGAACCCCACGCTGACCTTCTCCGGCGTCGGCGGGATCGAGTTCAGCTTCCCGTTCGCGCAGAACCTCGCCTGGAACCTGGAGTTCGGACTTCAGGCGTCCACCGCCGGGGACCTGGGCATGGCGCTCGGGACGGGGATTCACTTCTACTTCTAGAGGAGGAAGACCTTGAAGGCGGGCTCCCACCAACCGTATCGCATCAAGATGGTCGAACCGATCACGCTGCTTCCCCGTGCGCAGCGGGAGGACCGGATCGCACAGGCGGGGTTCAACGTGTTCAACCTGCGCGCCAAGGACGTCTACATCGACCTGCTCACCGATTCGGGAACCGGGGCGATGAGTCAGGCCCAGTGGGCCG
>CAZBWD010000184.1:0-366 GCA_964495585.1 uncultured Thermotogae bacterium | reverse complement strand
GGGCCGCGCTCTTGCAGGGGGACGAGTCGTATGCGGGCAGTCGCAGCTTCGACCGCCTTGCCGCTGCGGTCGGCGACATCTTCGGGTTTGCACACTTCTTCCCCACCCACCAGGGCCGCGGGGCGGAGAACGTCCTGTTCTCGGCGATCGTCAAGCCCGGGGATATCGTCCCCAACAACATGCACTTCGACACGACGCGGGCGAACATCCTGGCGAACGGTGGGGAGCCGGTTGACCTCGTGATCGACGCGGTGTTCGAGCCGCGAAGCGCGCTGCCGTTCAAGGGCAATATGGATACCGACAAGCTCGCCGCCCTGATCGAACGGGTCGGCCGTTCACGGATCCCCCTCATCCTGATGACGATCA
>CAZBWD010000183.1:0-3494 GCA_964495585.1 uncultured Thermotogae bacterium | reverse complement strand
ATCCACCGATGTGCGCAAACCAGGCGGTGCCGCTGCCGGCGGCTCCCGAGCCCGCGCCGACGAGCTGGAGCAAGAACCAGAGCCCGAGCAAGAAGACCGCGGGCACGGCAATCAGCCGCAGGAAGAAGAAGATCGGCACCAGGGTCAGAACACGGGCCTGGGGAAACAGGAAGAAGTAGGCGGCAAGCACCCCCGCGATCGCCCCGGACGCCCCGATCTGGGGGATCGGGCTGTCCGGCGCCACCGCCATCTGCGCGAACCCCGCGGCGACCCCGCACAGGAGGTAGAAGAGGAAGAACCGCCCGTGTCCCATCGCGTCCTCGACGTTGTCACCGAAGACCCACAGGTAGAGCATGTTCCCGAGGATATGCAACAGGCCACCGTGGAGGAACTCGGCGGGAACCAGCGCGAAGCGCACGAGGAAGTACTCGTCCTGCCGCATCGGGTAGAGGTTCGGTTGCCCTCCGGTGATGCGGTAGGTTCGGTAGCTCCCCGGATCGAAGGCGAGTGGTGTGTAACCCCGTTCCTGCCACGGGACCCCATCGTTCAACCGGGTCCCACGGGTGTAGAGAACCCCCTGATACAGGAAGACGAGAAAGTTCAGGACGATCAGGGATACGGTCACCGCAGGGAACGTCCGGCTCTGCCTGAAGTCACGCAGTGGAATCATGGGACATTCTAGCGCCGCGGCCGCCCGACGGGCAAGCGATTGATCCGAAGGGATGTTTCGATACAATCCAAGCATGTCAAGACAAGGAGGGGTCATGGAGCTTCTCAAGCAACTGAGCGAGGCGACAGGCATCCCCCGGCACGAGCACGCGGTGCGGGCGATCATCGAGAAGGCGCTCGCTGGCCACGTGGACACAATCAAGACCGACCCTCTGGGGAACCTGATCGCCCACAAGAAGGGCGACGGACCGGTCGTCATGATCGCCGCCCACATGGACGAGATCGGGTTCATCGTCAAGTTTATCGAAGAGAAGACTGGCTTTCTGCGTATTCACCCCCTGGGCGGGTTCGATCCCAAGACCCTGATCGCTCACCGGGTCGTGGTGCACGGGGAGAAGGGCGACCTCGTCGGCGCCATCGGGACCAAACCGGTACACATCCTCACAGAGGAAGAGAAGAAGAAGCTCCCCGAATTGAAGGACCTCTTCGTGGACGTAGGGCTACCCGAGGAGGAGGTCCGCGGCCGGGTCGCGATCGGGGATCCCGTGACCCTGCGGCAGGACTTCATCCTGAGCGAGCACACCTTCTCCGGGAAGGCGCTTGACGACCGGGCCGGCGTGTACATCGGGATCAACGCGATCAAGCAGGCGAAGAAGACCGCCTGCGACCTGTACTTCGTGGGAACGACGCAGGAAGAAGTCGGGCTCCGCGGCGCACAGGTCTCCGGCTTTGCGATCGCCCCGCAGATCGGGATCGCCCTCGACACGACCCTGGCGGTCGACGTTCCGGACGTACCAGCCGCAGACCGGATCACACGCCTCGGCGGCGGGGTCGCGATCAAGCTCGCCGATTCGGCGTCGATCTCTCACCCCGGCCTGGTCCGGGCGATGCAGCGGCTCGCAGCGGAGCGGAAGATCCCCTACCAGATGGAAATCCTGCCCCGCGGTGGGACCGATGCCGGGGCCATGGAGCGGGCCCAGGCCGGCGCCGCGGTCGTCACCCTCTCCCTGCCCACCCGCTACGTGCACTCCGTGGTGGAGACCGGTCACCGCGACGACCTCAAGGCCGCCATCGACCTGCTTTCCGCCTTCATCGAGACCGCGGACCAGGTCGATCTCTCCCGCTGATGGGGCGGCACGGAGACGTCCTGTTCCGCGACTTCGACCTCGTGGCAACGATGGACAAGGCGAGCCGCGAGATCCGCGGGGGGTACGTCCTGGTCGAGGGAAACCGGATCACGGCGGTGGGGGAGGACCCCACAGGCGTCAATGCGACGCAGACGATCCATGGGGCGGGGAAGGTCCTGCTTCCAGGGTTTGTCAACACTCACCACCACCTCTACCAGACCTTGTTCCGCAACGTCTCCGGCGCCGCAGACAGCCGACTCTTCGACTGGCTTATCTTCCTCTATGAGCGGTGGAAGCGGATCGACGAGGAGGCCGTGCGGACGAGCGCCGCGGTCGGCTGCTGCGAGCTTCTGCTCTCCGGCGCGACCACGACCTCCGATCACTTCTACCTCTTCCCCCGTGGGCAAGACCGGATCTTCGACGCCCTGGTCGAGGGCGGCCGGCGAACCGGGATCCGGTTCCATCCCTGTCGCGGCTCGATGTCCCTCTCCCGCAGGGACGGCGGGCTGCCGCCGGACAGCGTGGTGCAGAGCGAGCAGGCGGTCGTCGATGACTGCCGCCGGGTGATCGAGCGCTACCACGACCGAAGCCCTCTGGCGATGCTACGGGTCGCGCTCGCCCCCTGCTCGCCGTTCTCGGTCACGCCGGGGTTGATGCGCGACTCGCTCGCCCTCGCGGAGGAGTACGGGGTCCTCCTCCACACCCACCTCGCCGAGACCGCAGACGAGGAACGCTTCTGTCAGGACCGGTTCGGGGTGCGGCCTGTGGACTATCTGGAGGAGCTCGGCTGGCTGCGGGAGGACGTGTGGTTCGCCCACCTCGTCCACTTGAGCACGGGGGACATCGCCAAGCTCTCCGCCGCGCGGGTGGGGATGTCGCACTGCCCGAGCTCGAACATGCTCCTCGGTTCGGGGATCGCACCGGTGGCGAAGCTCAAGGGAACCGGGGTCAAGGTCAGCCTGGCGGTCGACGGCTCGGCAAGCAACGACACGTCGAACATGATCCGTGAGGTCCGCCAGGCGATGCTCTTGCAGCGGGTTCGTTACGGGGCAGAGGCGTTCTCCGCGCGCGAGGCGCTTCACCTCGCCACGATGGGCGGGGCCCAGGTCCTTCACCGCGAGGACGAGATCGGGTCGATCGAGGTCGGAAAGGCCGCCGACCTGATCGCGTTTGACCTGTCGGGGATCGCCTTCGCCGGGGCACAGTCCGACCCGCTCGCTGCGCTCGTCCACTGCGGGGCCGACCGGGTCGACCTGGCCATGGTCGACGGGGCCTTCCGCGTGCGCGCCGGCCGGCTGGTCGACGAGGTCCTCTACGACCTCGTCCCCCTGCACAACGCGATCTCCCGCCGGCTCATCACCGGACGATGAGGATCACGCTTGAGGTCTCCTTCTCGTTCAAGCGAAGGCTTCCCCCGGGACTCACCCTCGCGCTGCCCGAGGGGGCGGACATCCTGGCCGCGTTGCGCGCGCTTTCGCAACGGTTCCCCCCCATCGAGGAGCGCCTGTTCACGCGCGACGGTCGGGTGCATCGCCACATCAACGCACTCCTGAACGGGAGAAACGTCGCCTCGGAAAAGGGATTCGAGACGGTCCTCCACGACGGCGACCACCTGACGATCCTCCCCCCGGTCGGTGGGGGATAAATCGGGTAGGAGGGGGCTTCACAGCCCCCGTCCTCCCACACCACCGGACATAC
>CAZBWD010000182.1:0-3512 GCA_964495585.1 uncultured Thermotogae bacterium | reverse complement strand
ATGCTGAGATCCTTCAGCCTATACGCGCCGGTCGTCATCCATCCCAAACCGCCGCTGTCACCGGTGAACAGCGGCCGGAAGGTATTCACCAGATGCACGGTGCCGACCTCGGCCACCGCACCCGCGGCGTCCAGGACAGTCACTGGGACCATGGCGCTCAGGCCGCCCGCGCCCTGGGGGACGCTCGTGACCAGGAGAGCCAGGTTCACGGCCCCATCGAGGATCGTACCCACCTCATCGCGCGGCTCCCACTCCCATTCGAGGACCTGCCCGGCCTTCCGGCACCAGACCGTCCCCTGAATGAGGTCCCCGGTCGCGGCAAAGCCGTTCGCATCGGCGATCTTCAGGCTAGGACCCGCCGCTTCTCCACCAGGCACGTCAAGCACGAGGCCCCCAGCGCTGAACGCCACGTGGTTGTCGCCGGGCGCGTCCCGCTCGACCCGGAACACCAGGGTCGAGGCCGCCGGGAACGCGGAGCGGGAGATCGTTACCTCTCCCTTGCAGAGGTAGCCGACCGGATCGTCCGCAGACGAGACGTTCGGGAGGGTCACCACCTGGAACTCGAACAGGCCGGTCATCCCGCCGCCTCCCGGATACCCGTACACCAGCCGGAAGCGCGCGTCCGCGCCCCTGGCACCTCCCGCGGAATCGGTCGCCAGGGCCGCGATCTCGACCGTCAGATCCTCGGCGCCTGAGGGAACCCCTTCGAAGGTCCACTCTGCATACTGCTGCAACAGGCGATCCCGCAGCCAGTACCAACCGTCGATCAGATCGCCATTGGATCGAAATCCCGTCGCGGCCAGACGCTCCGCCCCGCCGATCCCCGGAACCCCCAAGAGTCCCACAAGGGCGATCGACACGCCGAGCCACAAAGCCCTCCTCCAGCACAACACCGCGCACCTCCCCAGCACAGGGCCCATCATACCGCCTCTGGGCAAAAAAGCGAAGTGCTCATGAGTTCTCGCCAGGGATCGGTCTGGCTTGAAGCCACCGCCGGAACACCGGGTCGGCTCCCTCCCGGTGGTTCACCCACAGCGTGCCTGGAAGCCGCCTCAGGACACGCCGGCGGTTGTGAGCAGTTCCTGTGTCTTCTCTCCCTTGACAGAAGGGCTCTCATAGAGTACTCTTAGCAATCGATAGATGAGAGTGCTAATCTGGGGTGATCCGGATGATCCGGTTCGATAAACTGACGCAAGGCGCGCAGGAGCTCTTCCACGAAGCGCAGGACCTCCTGTCCCGCTACCGACACAACCAGCTCGATGTCGAGCACATCTTCACGGTCCTCGTGACCAAGGAGGGTATCGGACGCGACATCCTGCAGGAGATGGGAGTGAACCTGGCCGGGTTGGCTAAGGATCTCGACGTCCTCCTGCGGAGCAAGCCGGCGGTCTCCGGATCGGTCGGCACGCAGATCTACATCACGCCGCGGCTCGACGCCGTCGTCTCTGGCGCCCAGATGGAGGCCGAGCGGCTGCATGACGAGTATGTCGGTGTCGACCACCTGCTCCTCTCGATCAGCCGGACGACGGACCCTGCCCTGAAGCGGGTCCTCGATCGCCACCAGATCGCGCCGGAGTCGATCTATGCGGCCCTGCGCAGCGTGCGGGGAGAGCAGCGGGTCACCGACCGCGCGCCAGAGGACCGCTATCAGATCCTGAAGAAATACTCGTCGAACCTCACCGAGATGGCCTCGCGGGGAGAGCTCGACCCGGTCATCGGCCGCGAACAGGAGATCCGGCGCATGGAGCAGATCCTCTCTCGCCGCCGGAAGAACAACCCGGTCCTGATCGGCGAACCCGGCGTCGGGAAGACGGCGGTCGTCGAGGGCCTGGCCCAGCGGATCGCCTCCGGCGACGTGCCCGAAACCCTCAAGGGCAAGGAGATCGTTGCCCTGGACATCGCGGCGATGGTCGCCGGCTCCAAGTTCCGCGGCGAGTTCGAGGACCGGCTCAAGGCGGTGATCAAGGAGATCGAAGCGGCAGCCGGGAAGACGATCGTGTTCATCGACGAGATCCACATGATCGTCGGCGCGGGTGCGGCCGAGGGGGCGATCGACGCCTCGAACATGCTGAAGGAACCGCTTTCACGGGGAAAGTTCCAGCTCATCGGGTCGACGACCCTCGACGAGTACCGCGAGCACATCGAGAAGGACTCCGCCCTCGAACGGCGCCTGCAACAGGTTTACATCGGAGAACCGTCCGTCGAGGAGACGATCGAGATCCTGAACGGACTGCGCGGGAAGCTCGAGGAACACCACCAGGTCAAGATCACCAACGAGGCGCTTGCGGCCGCGGCGAAGCTCTCCGAGCGGTACATCTCCGACCGGTTCCTGCCGGACAAGGCGATCGACCTCGTGGACGAGGCGGCAAGCCGAATCCGCGTCGAAGGCTCGGACACCCCGGTGACGCCGGCCCAGATCGCGGCGATCGTCTCGCAATGGACGGGGATCCCGGCGGAGCGGATGCTCACCGAGGAACGGACCCGCCTCACCGAGATGGAGAACCTCCTCCACCAGCGGGTCATCGACCAGGAGGAAGGGGTGCACGCAATCGCCGAGGCGGTCCGTCACTCGCGCGCCGGGCTGTCCGATCCGCGCCACCCGATCGGGACCTTTCTCTTCCTCGGTCCGACCGGAGTGGGAAAGACCGAGCTCGCCAAGGCACTCGCCGCCTTTCTCTTCGGAAGCGATTCCGCGCTCCTACGGATCGATATGTCCGAGTACATGGAACGGCACACCGTCGCCCGGCTGATCGGTTCCCCGCCGGGGTACGTCGGCTATGAGGAGGGCGGACAGCTCACCGAGGCGGTGCGCCGCCGGCCCTACCAGGTCGTGCTGTTCGACGAGGCGGAGAAGGCTCACCCCCAGGTGATGAACCTCCTCCTGCAGCTCCTGGACGAGGGGCGCCTGACTGACGGCCACGGCCGGACGGTCGACTTCCGCCACACGATCCTCATCCTCACCTCGAACGTGGGAAGCGAGTACTTCCAAGGCGACCTCTCCGAGGATCAGGTCCACGAGAAGATCAAGGCGGAGCTGCGCCACGCCTTCCGGCCGGAGTTCCTGAACCGGATCGACGAGACGATCATCTTCCACCCGCTCTCGCAGGAGACGATCCTCCAGATCGTCGACCTGAAGGCCGCTGCGCTTAATGCCCGCCTCGCCGAGCAGGAGATCTCACTCTCCCTCACTGACGAGGCGAAGCGTGTCCTCGCCAAGGAGGGATACGATCCGCACTACGGGGCCCGGCCGCTCGAGCGGACGATGAAGCGCCTGGTCGAGAACCCTCTCGCGATGAAGATCGTCTCTGGAGAGATCAGCTCCGGAGACCACGTCACGGTCGACGCCGCAGCGATGTCCGACACTCTGGTCATCCGCCGACACGACGCACCTCCGAGCCAGTCGAGTGTTGTGAGTCAGGAGTCTGGCAGGCAGGACGGGGATCCGCCGCTCTGAAGATGTCGTTGACATACGATTCCGTCAGTAGCTAACGGTCAAGGGAAAATGTCAGTCC
>CAZBWD010000181.1:0-3604 GCA_964495585.1 uncultured Thermotogae bacterium | reverse complement strand
GGCGGCGCGGCGGGGGGGGGCACTGGGGGCGTGGGGGGGGCGGCCTCGGCCGTCGGCTCAGTCGTGGGGGTCACCTCGGTGGAAGTCGGGGAGGCCCCGGCCGTCGGCTCTTCCGTGGGTGTTTCTTCGGTCGGTGCGGGTGTCTCGGACGGGACAGGCGTGACAGGGTCGCCTTCTTGCGTCGGCGCGGAAGTCGGAGGCTCCACGAACTCGACACTGGCCGTGGCTTCCGAACCATCCAGCATCGCTTTGATCACGGCGGTCCCTGGATCCGTTCCCACATAGAGCGTGATCTGGGCCTTGCCGTCGGTCGTCCTCACGACGCCTTCGGTCACTCCTCCAGCGAAAGTCCCGAGGGTTGTCGTTAGGGCTATTTCCACGGGATCGGAGAGAGCGAAGCTGGCGTCCCGATCGACCGTGATCATGATCGCCACCACAGACTGACCATCGGCTGCGACGATTGGTGGATCCGCGCGGACGTCGATTCTCGTTGACATGTCTTTCGGAGTACGGTCCCCGTCTTCTCCGTCGTCACATGTCCCGGGGCCAAGCCGACCCGTGTTGTACCTCTCGAGGACGTCAGCGAGCGAGATCCCCTCACCACGATCCATGTCGGAGGGATCCGACCCCGGGGGGTTGTTCTCAATCCAGGCGTGCGCCGCGGCAAGTTCATCTTCAACCGCTACGTCGCCCGCCCCTGCGTCGACATTGAGCTGAGCGGCAATCAGTTGGTGAGCCAGGATGTACGAGGCATCGCCGTTGGGCGGTGTATTCAGGAACGCGATGGCTTCATCTCTGGTATGTCGATCCCTGCCAAGCTTCAGTTTCTTGTGGGGCCACGCTGCCGGGTGCTTCTTCCAGTAGCCCATCGAGCGGACGCATGGGCTGGGTTTAGGCCACGGCCAGAACCCTGCTTGAAACCGCAGGTTGATGGCAGCCGAGTCGGTGAAGACGGCGCGCGTGAACTGGTATTCAAACGAGACTGCCGCCAGTCCGAGTCCAATGAAGAGCAACAAGGCAACGACGAGAGGGACGGAACGCAGCGAGGAATCCCTGTTTCCTGTGTTTCTCACGTGGCAGCGCCCTTTGTACTGCGGGCCTGCGTCCGAAGGATCGAAACGATCTCTCTCAGCTCGCCCAGCAGAAGGACCAGCGCCGGCAGCCCAATGAGGACCATGAATCCCAGGGGAGTTCGAATACCTACGACCAGAAACCCGATGAGGGGGATGATCAAAGTCGCGCGGCCGACGATCGCGCCCGGCGATACTGGATCGAGGTCTGCCGCCTCACTTGCATCGCCCTTCGTCACAAAACGAAGGTCGATCCCGCTCCCGGTCCTCTCGATCACTCTATGGGTCACAAAGCCGCTCCCACCACCCGGATCGCGAGATTCGTATGTGACGACGTCCCCGACGGCGATCTCCGACGTTGACACGGGCAGGGATACGACCAGCGCGCCCATGGGCACGACCGGCTCCATGCTCTGGCTTTGCACGACGAGCAGATGCGCACCGACGAGCCGCGGAGACAAGAGCAAGGCTATGACACCCACCATCACGAGAACCAGCATTCCGCTGAGGGCGGCCCCCGAGAGGCGAACGAACCGCTTCAGGATCGCTGCGGAGGTC
The DNA here is from genome assembly GCA_964495585.1 of uncultured Thermotogae bacterium. GTDB lineage: Bacteria > Bipolaricaulota > Bipolaricaulia > UBA7950 > UBA9294 > CAZBWD01. The sequence goes on along the minus strand of CAZBWD010000181.1, from coordinate 1,976 downwards.
GAGCGCCTTGCGTCACTCACCACAGACCTCACTGCAGCAGATGGATTCGGGGCGCCGGGACCACCTGCGGCAGGCTTGGCGCTTTCAGGTGTTTCTGACGAGAGGCTGCCCTCATCAGGCAATCCTTGAGAAACGTGGAGCATGGCCTGCGCCGAGGGGTCTGGCTCGCTCGCGGGATACGTCGGGGTCTCGACGACATGTTCGACGCGGCGCTCAGCTTCGGATGCCGCCATGCCGGACGCTGGTTCCTTCGTCCCCGGCTCCCGATGATCCACAAACAGTATCCGTGAGACCTGCTCGAGGCAGCGCTCGGCTTCGGCCTGGTCTGTCGCAAGGACGGAAAGCAGCCCCCAGGCGGCGGCAATCCCGCTCGCTGCGACCTCCTTAGAGAGAATGTCGCACGCTAGAGGGAGCTCGCCCTCTCCAAGCAGCTCTAGGCTCGTGTGAATGGCAGTGTTGGAAGTCAATCTCCGTTCGTCCATCAACCGAAGACTCCGGCGGCCTTGGCGTGCCTACTGTCCGGAGAGTCGAGGGTGGGGAGGGGATCTCCCCACCCTCGGTGTACCACATCCCCATCCTTCACTAGGGGATGATGAAGCTGAGGTAGTCCATCTCCATCAAGATCGGCACCCAGCTGTTCCCTTCGTTCCCAACGTCTGGCGCAGGCGCGGCGTATCCAGTGATGTGCTTGACCATGAACTTGACATGGTCGTACGTGCCTTTCGGTAGGCCCTCGAGCTCTCCACTCCATGCGATGGCGCCAGATGGGTCGGCTTTTACTTCACCATATGTTCCGGTGAAGTTCCACACGCCCTCATGCCAAGAGGCACCGCAAGAGTTGTGGAGAACCATCCCATCGTATTGATACCATCCACTCAGGTACAGATTACCGGACATTCCAGCGAACGAGACATCCTCGAAGTTGTCACAGTTGGTGCCACCGCCGGTGCCGTTTAGAGAAAGCTGGTAGTACTCCCCGTCGTCCAGCCCATAGCCGTTGACGTCGACAAGAAGCTTCCCGTCCACCTCCTTGTAGCAGACGATGCCTTCCAGTCCGTTGCCCAGGATCGGGATGTAATCACTATCCTTGTCCTCGAGGGCGACGCAGGAGTATTCGTTAAACTTGTTCCGCCACTGCTTTCCCACAACGAGGATCGCAAGATCACCTTGCGCCCCCTGGAACTCATTCCCTGCCGATTGCGGGAAGTCAACAACCAGTTTCACTTGCATGCTTTCACCGGGAGAAAGCACCCATTTGTTCCATTCACCAGTGTGTTCGACATCCCATGCGGCCGCATCCCAGAAATTCGCCCGGCCATCGGTCCAGGGGGGAGTCTCGTATATGTAGATCTGGATCCAGGCCTTGTTGCTTCCAATGTTCTTGATGTTGAGTTCGAAGTCCTCATGATCCCCGGGCTTCCAATCGTCGAAACCAGTGGGGTTGAGGAAAGTCGTGGTATAGGCCTCACCACTGAGCGCTATGTTGATCGTTCCTGCCTTGAACTTGGGGTGCGATGACTCTGTGTCGGTGAAGACGGCGAACGTGCCGCCCACAAGCAGCGCTAGCAACATCAAGCTCGTGAGCACTGCTATGATCAATCTCCTTCGGTTCATGGCAATTCCTCCTCTTCAAGCGATTTGGAGTTTCTGTCCCGATACGCCTAAGCCACGATGAAACAGGTCCAGTCTCGACTCCTAGCCACCTCCAATCTGGACCTTCGGAGTGGGATTACGCCCGCTGTGTGCTATACTGACGCGCGCACAGTGGGACCCTAACCCAGCCCCATGTGCCCGGCCTCGGCCGGCTGCCACCGGCCGAGGCGTTACCTATGATGCGAAAAACCGGCCACGTGTGGCCGGTTTCGCTATTGGCTCCCCGGAGGCCCTGCCCGTTGAAACGACGGGCGAGCGACCAGTTCAAAACACCGGATCTTCGCCTCCACCGTCATCTGCGCATCGGTTTTCGCGCCGCGCCG
>CAZBWD010000180.1:0-3614 GCA_964495585.1 uncultured Thermotogae bacterium | reverse complement strand
CCGGAGGGGCGAAGGGGGCGCTGCTCCCCCCCTCGAACCACACCGGAGACATCGAGGCGTGCCTGAGCGTGATGCCCATCACACAGACGGCCGTCTTCCTCACGATCGCGCCGTGGCATCACATCCTCGGGCTGACCACCGCCCTGCTCCTTCCTCTCTATGCCGGGGCGCTGACGCTCTACACGGACGAGTATCGTTCGATCGCCGCGCTGCTTGCGGAAAACGGGGTGACTGTCTTCACCGGGGTGCCGAAGCTGTACCATGCGATGTACGAGAAGCTCGTCGCCCAGGTCGACAGCCGCCTCGTCGGCCGGCTGATGCACCGGCTCGCTCCGCAGCTGGTCGGCCGGAAGATCAGGCAGCACTTGACCGGGGGGAAGCTCCGCTTCTTCGTGTCTGGGTCGGCTCCGCTCGACCCGCGGGTGAGTCTGGGATTCCGCCGTCTGGGGATCGGGCTGCTCGAGGGGTACGGCCTGACCGAAACGTCGCCGGTGGTCTCGTTCTGCTTGCCGTTTTCCCGCAAGGGGGCCTGCGTCGGGGCGCCGCTTCCCTCGGTGGAGGTGAGGCTCGCAAACCGCCGTGCGGATGGGGTTGGGGAGCTGCTCGTGCGCGGTCCCACGGTGATGGCCGGTTACTACAAGAACGAGGCCGCCACCCGCGAGGCGATCGATGAGCAGGGGTGGTTCCACACCGGGGACCTCGCATGGATCGACGGGGACGAGGAGATCTTCCTCAAAGGGCGGCAGAAGAACGTCATCGTGCTCGAGAGCGGAAAGAACGTCTACCCTGAGGAGGTGGAGTGGGAGATCGCGCGCGTTCCCTATGTCGAAGATGTCCTGGTCCGCGGGGGGATCCGCGGGGGCCGGGAGACGGTGGAGGCGGTGGTCTACCCGAACCGGGACGCCCTGGAGAAGGACGGTGCGCTCGGCGATCCGAAGGCCGCGATCTGGGGGGCGGTCAGAAAGCGGCAGACCCGCCTGGCCCCTCACAAGCGGATCCGTCGCAAGGAGGACATCGTCCTTGTCGACCAGCCGTTCCCCAAGACGAGCACGATGGACATCAAGCGGCATCTCTACAAAGGAGGAAACGGTGAGCTCGACCCTCAATGAGCTGTTTACGCGGGCGGTCTCCACACACGCGGAGAGAGTCGCCCTGCGGATGCTGATCCCGAAGGAACGACGGAGAGGCCAGGGCGTTCGGCTCATCCTCAACGAGATCTCCTACGCCCGATGGGGGGAGATGGCGGCCCGGCTCGCCGGGGCGCTCGACGAGCTGGGCGTGAAGAAGGGGGACCACGTGGCGCTGATCGCCAAGCCGCGTGCCTCGTGGGCGACCGCCTTCTTCGCGACCCTCCTGTGCGGAGCAGCGGTGGTCCCGCTCGACCCCGGCCTGCAGGAGGGCGAGGTCGAGCGGATCCTTCACGAGGCCCAAGTGAAGGCGGTGGTGGTCTCCGGGACGAAGGTCCCCGACCTTGTGGCGATCAAGGAGCGAGGGACCTGTGATTTCGTCCTCATCTCCATGGATCGCCCCAAGGAGGAGGAGGTCCTCTTCCTCGACGCGCTCGTGCTGGGCCGCAAGCCGCTCACGCCGGTCGCGGTCGACCCGTCCGACCTGGCGATCCTGATGTACACCTCAGGGACGATGGGGAACGCCAAGGGGGCAATGCTGACCCACGACAACGTCGCCACCAACGCGCTCACGTGCGCCAAGGTGGTCGACCTCTCCCCGAAGGACACCTTCCTGACGATCGTCCCCTGGTACCACATCTACGGGCTGACCGTCACCCTGATCACGCCCTTGCTCTCGGGCGGAACGACGACCTACGCCCCTGTGGACCCCAACTTGGCCCAGGTGATGCTCAGGGCGCGCCCGACGATCCTCCTCGGCGTCCCCAAGCTCTATCACGTCCTCTACGGGAAGGTCCGCTCCTCGATCGAGAAGGGTCTCGTCAAGAGGCTGCTCGACCGGCTGGCCCCGCGGTTGATGGGACGGATCGTCAAGCGCAAGCTGTTCGGCAAGCGATTCCGCTTCTTCACCTCGGGCGGGGCCCCGCTGAGCCCCGAGGTCGCGGCCGGGTTCCGGCGGATGGGGATCGGCGTGATGGAGGGCTACGGCCTGACCGAGACCGCGCCGGTGCTCACCATGTGCGAGGCGTTCGCCAAGGAGCCGGGGATGAGCCCGATCCCCGGGGTGGAGATCCGCATTGCGCATCCTGACGAGAACGGGATCGGAGAGGTCCTGGCGCGCGGCCCGAACATCATGGCCGGCTACTACAAGAACCCGCAGGCGACCGCCGAGGTCATCGACGATGACGGGTGGTTCCACACCGGCGACCTCGGCCGGATGGAGGGGGAGCGCCTCATCCTCTCCGGGCGGGCCAAGAACGTGATCGTCCTCGAGACGGGGAAGAACGTCTACCCCGAGGAAGTGGAATGGGAACTCGCCACCCTCCCCGGGATCGAGGAGGTCATGGTCTACGAGGGCGAGCGCCAGGGGGTCCCCGCGGTCGCCGCGAAGATCTACCCGAACTGGGCGGCCCTCAACGAGCGCGGGATCACGGAGCCGGATGCGGCGCTCGACTACTTCTGGGAGGAGATCCACAAGCGCGGCGAGAACCTCGCCCTGTACAAGCGGATCAAGAACAAGAACCTTGTCTCCCTGGTGGACGAACCGTTCGAGAAGAGCGTGAAGCTCGATATCAAGCGCTACATCTACCAGGACCGGGCGCCGTAGTTCAGAGTCACGGGTCGAGGGCAGGAGTCCGGCAGGCATGACAGGGGCCTGGCGCTTCCAGCCTCGGGGGGTAAAGCCGGCTCGACGTTGCCCTCGACCTGGGAGGTGGATCTGACAATTCCCCCGACGCTGCCGACAAGGTAGCTCCTCTCCTCACCGGATTCATCAACTACCTGAAAGCAGCCGACCGTTGATTTATGGGTCCCGACTCTCGACTAGCGAGACTCGGCTCCTGATACTCGGCTAGCCCTGGATCGAGAACCCCGTATCCTGTCCGCGTGGGGTCTCCCACGCGACCGCGACGTCGCTCACCCGCGCCGCTGGGGGGCCGACCCTCGCCCAAGCGACAAGCGAGGCCAGGGCGTCGTCCTCCCCTTCGGAGGCGATCTCCACACGCCCATCAGGGAGGTTGCGCACCCAGCCGGTGAGCCCCAGCGCTTGGGCGCGCTCGCGGGTCCGGGCGCGGAAGAAAACACCCTGAACACAGCCTGAGACGTAGAGATGGACTCGGGCATTCATCCCCTCATTCTAGCCTCCCGCGTCATCGCGGGGAAGGCTTGTCTCATGCCATCTAATGTAGTATCGTACATAACTGTGCAAGGGGGTGGAGAGAATGGTCAACAGGGTCAATACGTTATCGATTTACATTCCCAAGGCAAAGCAGTCCCAACGGCTGATGGAACGGCTGATGAAGCTGGCCCGGACCAAGGACCGGTCGATCAACTACCTCGTCATGGAGGCGATCCTCCAGTACCTGGACCGGGAGGAATCCAAGCGATGACCCTGTGGTCCGCGAATCAGGGGGGTGTCTGCGGCTCCTGTTTGCCGGCCGCTTCCTTCGCCTGCCTGAGCGCGCGCAGGCGGTCCTTGACGGCCTGCTC
>CAZBWD010000179.1:0-3670 GCA_964495585.1 uncultured Thermotogae bacterium | reverse complement strand
ACGGACCGCAAAGGACTTCCACCTCCTGGTTACATGACATGCCTGGCGCACAAAGCCAGGGCGGCCCGTTTTCCGGGCCGCCCGTGGAGAAGCGGGTAGCCAAAAGGGTGACCACCCGGAGCTCTTAGCTCACCATTCTCGTCTATTCGCTCCCGCGCGTCCAGTCCATCCTACGGGCAGGAGCACACGCCGCCCAGGTGAATCGTGATCGAGAGCGACCCCCACGAAAGAACCCGGCGCGGAGGGCGCTCGATCTGGACGTACGGACTCCCGAAGGTGGGGCAGCAGGCGCAGGAGACAAGCTGCGGGCAGCAGCAGCACCCAGACCAAAGGCTGGGAGGTGCCACCACCCTGACGAAGTTCGAGAACTCCCTGGCGGTGGTCGTCTGAACGATAATCCGGTAGAAACCCGGGGCGACGGGATTCGACTGCGCGTCCTGCTGATCCCATGTCATGACGAGGTAGAACCCCTTCGGGACATCGGGAAACTGATCCTGATACACGATCGTCCCGTCGAGCCGTTCCACGCGCCACCCCGTGATAAGCGGCGTCTCAGGCATCGGGCACTGCGAGAAGTACTCCGCCGGGACAACCAGCTTGAACGACACATCGGTGCCCGCCCAGTACGCCGTGTAGCAACGGGGTGTGTCCGGCTGGGAACAGCCACACTGCGCCGCGGCAACCGTCCCGCCGAGCCCAACAAGCAACACCACTACCGCTAACGATGCGAACTTCCTCACGCTGACCTCCTCCACACGCGATCCGCGCTTGACCGATTCCTTCGCAGAACTCTCATCCAGGTATCATCCGGCGCTTAGAGAATACACCCGGAGCGCAACGAAGTTCCAGGATCCCGTACAGGCTCCCCACGGAGGCCACACCGGGTCCGCGGGTGCCCCTGCCACGCACGGTAAAAAAGCGGTGGCGAGACCTTGATCGGGGCGAAGTCTAAACGGCCAGTCGATCCCGTCCAAATCGTCCTGCCTCACCTACCCGACCGTGGTCCAAGAATGCACCCATGAAATCTGTATTCCCTCACCTGCCACGCACTGGCTGGCCGAGCGAGCCTCCCCGGACTTGATTTAACTGATTCGCGATTTATAATCATTCCAAGATGAGCGATGAGGGACGTTCGGAAAGGCTGAAGGCACTCGGACTCACCCCTACGATCCAGCGGCTGGCGGTGCTCCGGTTCCTCGAGGAGAACCCGTCGCATCCGACCGCGGAGAGGGTGTACAGTAGTGTACGCAAGCGCTTCCCATCGATCGCCAAGGCGACCGTGTACAACGCCCTCGAGGCCCTGGAACGCGTCCACGCCATACGGAAGCTGACCATCGAAAGAGGAGCGGCGCGATACGACGCCAATGCGCGCCCGCACCCGCACTTCCTTTGCCGGATCTGCGGCACGCTCTATGATGTGGCGATCCCCTGTCCGATTCGACCCGGGGATGTCATCCTCGGAAACCGCATCGAGGCGGTTCATACCTACCTTTACGGGGTATGCGCCCACTGTCGCAGTGAGAAACAGGATATCGAGAATGATTCCAATTCAGGCCCGGCAGGGGCCTGTGGTACCGCAAGGGGGAACGATGCCTGAGCTGCCCGAGGTCGAGACCACGGTTCGCGGACTGAGGCCGCTTCTCGGTGCCCGGATCGAGCGGATCGAGGTGCTCGACCCCCGTCTTGATCCTCCCGAAGCCGCGCTTCGCGGCGCGGTGATCGAGCGGGTCGAGCGGCGCGGCAAGTACATCCTTTTCGCGCTGTCGGGTGGACGGTCGCTCGTCATCCACCTGCGGATGTCCGGCCGCTTGACCCTGCACTGCGAGCCGGAAGAGCGCCGCTACGCGCGGCTCGTGGTGGCCCTCAACCGGGGGACGCTCCACTTCATCGACCCGCGCCGCCTGGGGACGGTGGGGTGGAGGAAAGACGGGTTCCCACACCACTTGGGGATCGATCCGTTCGACCAGGGCTTCACGCCGGAGCGCCTCACCGAGATCCTTGCCGCCTCACGCGCTCCGATCAAGACCGTCCTCATGGACCAGAAACGGATCGCGGGGATCGGGAACATCTACGCCTGCGAGATCCTGGCCGAATCGGCGATCGACCCCCGGCGACCCGCGCGGAGCCTGAGCGGGGAACAGGTGAAGCGGCTGCGGACCGCCGTCCTCACCGTGCTGCGAGGAGCGATCGAGCGGATGGGAACGAGCCTCGGGGACTCGGTCTCCGACTACCGGCAGGCGTCGGGGAGCACCGGCTCCTTCCAGGAGCGGCTCCGCGTCTACGGCCGCGCGGGGGAACCGTGCCCCCGCTGTGGGAAACCCATCACCCCGCTCGGCCAGGCCGGGCGGGCGCCCTACTTCTGCCCGAGGTGTCAGAGATGAGGAACCACAAGGAGCTGCGAGCGATCCGGTTTGACGGCAGTCGGAACTGCAAGGGGACGCGCGGCGGCGGACCCGTGCGCGGCACCGGGGTCATGACGGGTTCACGAGGCAAGAGACGACACACATGAAGGAGGAAGGACATGATCAGCAAACAGATGCAGGATGCGCTGAACGAGCAGATCAAGTACGAGATGGAATCCGCGTACCTCTATCTCGCCATGGTGGCCTACTTCCGTGAGGAGAACCTGGAGGGGATGGCCCAGTGGATGACGGTCCAGGCCCAGGAGGAACTCACGCACGCGATGAAGCTCTTCGATCACGTCACGCAGCGGGAGGGGAAGGTCGAGCTCCAGGTGCTCGCCAAGCCGGCGCTGGCGTGGACCTCGCCTCTGGAGGCGTTCAAGGCGGCGTACGCCCACGAGCAGTCCGTGACGAAGCGGATCAACGGACTCGTGAAGCTCGCCGCGCAGGAGGAGGACCCTGCTGCGGGGATCCTGCTGCAGTGGTTCGTCACCGAGCAGGTGGAGGAAGAGGCCTCGACCCACCGCGTGGTCGAGCTCCTTCAGAGGGTCGGCGATTCCGCTCAAGGGGTGATCCTCATCGACCGGGAGTTGGCGACGCGGACTGCCCCGGCGGCCGCGGGTCAGTGAGCGAGGAGGGAAGATGGTCTTTTCGATTGCCGCCGACGGGGCCGAGCTGAGCCAGGCGCTGTTCCAGATCACGCACGGCCTGTACATTCTCACGGCAACGGACGGCCCCCGGGCGAACGGGCAGTGCCTCGACGCGCTGATGCAGGTGACGAGCGTCCCGGCCCGGATCGCCATCGCTGTGAACAAGCGCTCGCTGACCAGCGAGATGATCGCAAAGACCGGTCGGTTCGTGGTCAACGTCCTCGACCGCAAGAACAAGGCCTGCCCGGAGATCATCCGCCACTTCGGGTTCCAGTCCGGGCGGCAGGTCGATAAGTTCGCGAACTACCCGCACGAGAAGAGCGATCACGGGATTCCCATTCTCCCAGACGCCAAGGCGTTCTACGAGTGCTGCGTCCTGCCGGAGATGACCCTCGACCTCGGGACCCACGCCCTGTTCGTCGCCGAGGTGGAGCGGGCGGGGACGCAGAAGAAAGGGGAGCCGCTCACCTACAACGAGTACAGAAAAACGATGCGAAGGAGGAGATAGATCATGGGAAAATGGATCTGCACGGTATGCGGGTAAGTCTATGACCCGGCGGTCGGCGACCCGGACAACGGGGTAGCACCGCGAACCGCGTACCAGGACCTGCCCGACGA
>CAZBWD010000178.1:0-3701 GCA_964495585.1 uncultured Thermotogae bacterium | reverse complement strand
ACGAGCGAGGGAGCCTCCGGGGCCTCAAGGGTCCCGGAGGACCTCGATCCTCTCGATGAAAACCTCAATGAAGGGGGTAACGAAAGCGATGAAACGAGTGATCGTGTTAAGTCTAGCGCTCCTCATGGTTATCTCCGCCATGGCCCTGGCCGAAGGTGTGGGTGCGTTCAGCGCCTTCAACAGTGGCATCGGTGCGCGAGCCCTGGCCATGGGCGGCGCGTTGGTCGCGGTGGCGAACGACGCCACGGCGGCGTATTGGAACCCGGCGGGTCTGGCGCAGCTCAAGGACACGCGTCTGGATGGAATGTCGACCGACCTCTTCGGTTTTGGCGTGACGCACCAGTTCGTGGGCGCCACGACGTCGCTCGCCGGCTTCGGCCTGGGCGTCGCCTGGGAACGAGACTCGGTGCTCGGGACCGGCGCGACCGCGACCGGAACCGCGACGAGCAACTTCACATGGAGTGAGTCGGCGATCATCGGGTCGGTGGCGACGAACCTCCTCGACATTGCGAACGCTGGCGTCAACGTGAAGTACTACATGGCGGACAGCGGTCTTGGGGATACGGCGAGTGGCTTTGGGTTCGACCTCGGCCTGCTCGTCAACCTCGGGAGCATGTTCACGGTCGGTCTGCAGGCGCATGATCTCGGTGGAAGCGTTATCACCTGGAGCACCGGCACGACGAACACCGTCGATGCGGGCTACACCGCCGGCCTGGCGATGAAACTCCTCGACGGCAACCTGATCCTGGCGACCGACGTCGACTTCACTGGCACGCAGCTCGGGGACACCCACGTGGGACTCGAGTTCAAGGTCATCAAGGAGCTGGCGCTGCGGGGCGGCGTGGTTCTGACCAACAACTTCCAGAACTACTACTTCACCGCGGGGGCGGGGATCAACGTGGCCGGCCTGTCGGTCGACGCGGCGTACCTGATGAACGAGACGCTCGGTAACACGCTCGTTCTCTCGGCGGAGTTCTCGCTCGGAACGCTCCTCGGCGGAACCCCCGCCGCAACGCCGCCATCCCCGACGTCCGAACAACCGACGACACCACAGACGCCGTCGAAGTAGCCGACTATCGAGTCCCGGGGCCGAGTAGACGGCTCGGGTTCTTCGATTTCGCTTGCCGAGCGGGAGGAACTACGGCCTCCCGCTCGCGCTTTTCACCACCCGATCACACGAAAGACCCAACGTTGTACACCCCTGTTGAGTAAGACTTCACCGGGGTGCTCGACGTTGACGTTCCGGGATCCGAAAAGGGGACAGGCTACTTTTTCACAGCCGTCTCGGGTACCGGGTCAAGGTGCTGCTGTACAGCGGGAGTCGGCTTCCTAACCGACCGAAAAAGTAGCCTGTCCCCTTTTCGAGACGGCGCAGTTGTGCTGATAGCTGTCTGCTGACCGCTTTCTAACCCAACAGACTCTGCAAACTCCCCGAACTCGCTTCCCGACCCTGACTGCTGACTACCGACTGGCGACTGTCTTTCTCGACTGCCTTTGTCGATTCCCGACGCGTCGAACGTTTCCGTTCGACGCGGACCACCTCTACCAGTGCGACCGCGAGCAGGAGCGCGAAGTGGCACATCACCGACGGCAACGCGTCCTTCGCCGGTCCGACGAACTGCGCCACAAGGATCGACGGCACGATGAACGCCGCCGACCCACCGAACACAAGGCCGAGCGAGCGCCGTTCCAGCGGGCTCGTCGCGCGAACCGCCCCCCAGGCGGAGAGGACGAGCATCGCAAACAGGCCGGCCCAGTAGAAGACCCCGTAGGCGAGCAAGTCCGACGAGGCGCTCGTGTAGCGGGCGAAGGCCACCGAGCAGGTGGACACCGAAGCGAATCCCGGATCGAGGAGGATCCACACCGTTATCCCGAGCGCCGCCGCGAACATCCCGGCTGCCACGCCGGTGAAGACCCGCGAGCGGGCCGCCCGCAGCTGCGCGACGAGGAGGATTCCAAGCGGCGGAAGCCAGATGACCACCAGGAACGCCAGCCGCGGCAGGAACCCCGCCGCCCCCCGGCATTCGAGCAGATCGCGACCTCCGTGATCTGGTAGCCCGCGAGGAAGACGAGAATCGCCGCGACCGTGCGGACCGCCGCTCGCCGGTTCAGATCAGCATCGGTCGGATTGACCGGGACGGGCTGTTCTCGGGAATCCTCCTCTGGGGGGCGATCCCGATCACCGTGCCCTAGCCACTCGGCGCGAGCGGTGGGCGGATGGCCCGCGTGAGAAGACAAGGAGGTGCGCGGATGAGCGCTCTCGGACGGCTTGGCATCGTGCTCGCTCTCCTTCTCGCCGCGGTCTTGGGTCTCGGTGCCGCGGGATTCGCGGTGGGACCGTGGGAGGTGATCGCCTGGGAGCACGCGGGGTTCTCCGGCGCACACCTGTCATGGACGATCGAGCCGGGGATGCGCCACTGTCTTGTCCCGGACCTTCCCGGCTGGTTCAACGACGAGATCTCGAGCTTCCAGGTCGGCTCCGAGGTGCGCGTGGCGGTCTACCGTCACGCAGGGTTCGCCGGGCCGACCGAGGTCTATTCCTCCGATGTCGGGGCGGTAAGCGACTACTGGAACGATGAGATCTCCTCACTCGTCGTCTACCCCAAGACGTGGGAGAGACCGCTCGGCGTCGTGCTCACCGACACGGCCTTCAACACGTGGACGGGACACGAGCGAACGACGCAGTTCTTCCCTCTGCCCGAGCGGCTCGACCAGGCCGAGGCCCTGTATCCAAGCCTCGGCGACTACATGAACGACGAGGCGGAGTACGTCCTGATCCAAGGACCAACGATCGAAGTCGACCTTTTCAAGGACGCGGACTTCGAGGGGTGGCCACCCCTGACCCTGCCGACGTCACACGCTTGCAGCCCCAGTGTGACACACACCTACAGCGGGTTCACCTACTACCACCTGCACGGCTGCGTGGGCGACTTGGACGGGAACGTCTCCTCGCTCAAGGTCCGGTGGACCGGGAACGAGGGAAGGCAGGAGACCACGACCACACCCCCGCCGATCGGACCGTTCACAGCGACGGTTATCCTCCCGGTGCCCGACATCAGCGGAGGTTGGCACAGTGGATACGGCCTGGACTACGAGATCGTGCAGTACGGCGCGGCGTTCACCTGGCACGTGATCCAGTTCGAGGAGCTGGGCAAGGGGACGATCTCCGGGACCGAGATCGGGGTGGCGTGGCAGGGCGCCAACGGGACGGGTCACGACACCGGCACGATCATCGTCGACGACGAGGGCCGCGCGATCCGGATCGAGTGAGCTCACGGCAACGTGTTCTACCGGTAGGCGGGTCGCCAGCGGACGGGCCCCGCAGCCCCGCCACCCGTCTGCGACGTCCTCATGAAAAAGGGGACAGGCTACTTTTTCGCCCGGTCAGGAAGCGGCCTTCCGGTGTGTAGCGATCGGATGAGGCATGAAAAGTTCAGGGATGCGAAGCAGGGAGCTGGAAGCGGCGGGACCTGCGCCCGACGGGGTTGACAGCAACGTCCAAGACAAGCTCCGACACTAAAAGAGCCAAAAGCAACCGCCTGTGCGGGCGGCCCAAGGTACAGCGTGTCGTCGCGGCAATGCGCCCGCGCGGCCGGGTGTAACCTAACTTACGCGATTACTTGTACCATTTGCACCGTGCGGGGGCGGATGGTGCCGCCCGGTGCTTCTTTTAATAGGTGGGTATTCTCTGTAAATTCGAA
>CAZBWD010000177.1:0-3714 GCA_964495585.1 uncultured Thermotogae bacterium | reverse complement strand
CACGTATATCGCTTACGGACCGTACCGGTCGCTCGCTGCATTCTGGGGCGGCCTCCCGCCACTGCCGCTCTACAAGTTCGGCCAGGACCTGCCGCGCGCCCTCTCCTACATCTGCCCCGTGATCGACGAACCCGGCTACTGCTCGAGCTGCACCGACTGCCCGATCGATCCCGAACCCAACGCGTACTTCGAGAACCGGCTGATCTTCGCCCAGTACTATTTGATGGAGAAGAAGCTGTGGGACGAGGCCGCGCGGGTGCTGCAGAGTATCCTCGACGACCCGATCGGCGACACCTATCCGCTCTACAACGCGTACGACCAGGTGCTCGCCAAGGAGCTCCTTGCGCAGGTGAACAAGCACCGGTAGAAGATGCCTCATGGGCGACCGAGCGCCCTCTCGGCGCCGGTCGCCCGCCAGGAGGTGACTCAGCCGGTGCTGTCGCCCTGGCGGGCGGTATCCCGCGGGGTCACCTCGGAGGGAGTAACGGTGGTGGCACCGCTAAGCCTCTGAGCGCGTCGACGACTTTGAATGAAACCGCCTCGCGCCAGCTGTGTTTCGATGCGTTGGCCAACTTCACCAATTGGCGAAGGCGCCACACGGTGAAAGCGCGCTTCGAAGGTCACAAGAAAAGTTCTGACCCCGATCACCCTGGCAACCGGCACAAGGGACGGCGCCTTCGCAGAGTATGTCGCGCAGCTCAGAGCGCAGTTCAAGCGCAAGCGCAACTTCATGAAGCTCCTGGACGCGCTCTAGCCCCCGCTGATCGGAGCGACCAGACCGTCGCGTCCGCTCTCACTCCTGGCTCAGGTACTTCCGCTGCAGCGCACGAGCCTTGGAAAGGCCGTCGTCGGTGAATGCGACCGACTTCGCCCGGCGGCCAGCGCTCAACAGGCCCTCATCGACCAACGCATCGAGGGTTTCGAATCGGAAGTTCTTCCACGCCCGATGAAGCGTCGGCACCCCTGCAAACACCTCCTCCTCCCACGAGGTGAGGTACAGCAAGAGCAGGGTCAGCTCCTTCACGACCTCGTCCAGCTTCTCTTCGTTCGCCAAGTCCTTTTCTCCTCCCTCACCCGCGACGCTCGGCCGGCCCGCTGACCGGGGCCCCAGCCGACCATCAGACAACAGCCTGCCGAGTCAACGGCCAGACCAGGCCGATCCACTCCGTGGCGGTTCCCGGCATGGACTCGTCGCCTCGGACGTCCGCCGTGCGCCGTCTGGCCGTGTGCGTCTTACCCACGCATCCAGCCTATCTCGTCTCGGGTTCGACGTCCAGCTCCCATATGACCCTCCGGTGCAAGGACGGCCTGGCTGAGGGATTTCAGCGCAAAGACTCAGGATCTGCCCCCGTCTCTGAAAGACCAAGAATGAAGACCTGACCCCGCACAGCAGGAACTAGCCCCTGTAGCCCCTGGGGGACTACTCCGGGAGGTGAGGAATCAACCCCAATCGGAACGCTTCTTCCTGGACCTGTCTCGGGGCGCTCCGGACATCGATGATCACTCCATCGACAGAGATCAGCCACGTCAATAGGTTCCCGTCCATCCGGCTCGGCAGCGTATACTCCGGATCCATGGGCACGATCCCCAGCATGTCCATGATCTGCCGCGACCTGCGGCTGACCGCGCTTTGGCTCACGCCCACCTCTGCACAGAGCTCCTGGACGGTCATGTACGGCTCCTCGCCCTTGTCGAACAGGAAGTTCACTCGGCCTACCGTGTGCACAATGGCGCCCGCCCAGCTCTTGGCCTGCCCGCTCTCCAGGGGTGACGGCCGCTTTCGACTCAACTTGGCCGCCAACTTACAGCACAACTCCCGGTATTCATCGTTCAGGTGTGCCCGGCAGAAGGCATCGGTCACACCAACAACCTCGTCGTACCTGCCCTGCATCTTCCTGGGCACGGAATGGCGTTGATCGGTCATCCGCTCTTCTCTCCCTTCACAACGTCCTTGTCACGACCGGCGCCTTGACGATGCCCCGCGTCAGAGGCGCCTGCCCCCTTGAACGAGACCGTGATGCCCGAAGCTGCCCCTCGGCTTTCTAGAAATCGCCGTCATCCGTTCCGAAAGCGCATCCATCAAGGCCCAGGAGCTCGCCCACAATCCCAGAGAACTTCCGCCGCATCCGGTAGGAGAAGGACGAGTCCGCCGCCAGGGCCAGGAATCCCTCGACCACGATCGCCGCAGGGAACCGCTTCAGCGCGCGGATGACCGTGTTGTGGTATCCCCTCGTGTGATTCGACGAAGGGACCCTGCGCAGCTCACCGAACAGCGCGCTGGCGCACCGTCGATCGTGGAAGGACTCGAGACCCTCGACGATGTTCGTCGCGACGGCAAGGTCCTCCTGGTGGTATCGGAGCAGGCCCAAGAGGTAGATCCCGGCCTCAACGCGGCCGGAGGACGCTAGGCTGCCAAGGAACCTGCAACCGTGGCGGAACCCCTCCGCGGCCGGGTCAAGACACTGGCGGATCGGCCCCTCGATCGGGAACTTGGCGGGATCGAAGTAACCGTCCGGGGTGATCCACGCCACATCCTCCAGCCCTGGGGGTCGTTTGGACTTCATGCCGTTCTCCTTTCCCGGCGACGTGATGCGAGCATGGGACGTCCTGCGCCTGGTCCACCGCCGGTGCCGCGCGGGGGTGTCATTCTGCGTTCTTCCCTTGGCTGATCCCATCCGATGACGGGCCCTCGGCATGGGAAACAGGCGCGGCGCATCGGCGCACGGGATCTCGCTTCAGGCTTCTGAGTCACGGCTTCCCATCCTTTCCAGGGCTTCCGCATCCGCCAGGTCCTTGGTTCTTCCCGATGCCCGCTTGTTGCGGATAAGGTCCGCAACGGACGGGATGCGCACTTCGATCCCTTCGATATCCACAGCCATGGAGCGCGAGAACGCCTCGTCAAAATCGAGCCCGGATGCGGTCGTGATGATGTCTATTCTTCGTGGTGCAACCCCGATCTGGAAGACGATGTCTTCCGCCACGAGATCGGCCCTGGTGAGGTCGTGGAGCGGGGTTCCAAAACGGCGTAGGGCACGCAGGACAGCATCCGCGTTCTCAAGCGAAGGCTTGACCCAGAGGTCAATGTCCATGGTGGCCCGTGGATAGCCATGGGCAGCCAGTGCATAGGCGCCGACGAGCAGGAACCTAACCTTCTCGTCGACGAAGGCCTGCAATATGTCTTTGTAGTCTTCGTTCAGCATCGTACCGCTTGCTCAGGGATACAGCCTCGCGGGTCAGCGGCCACACAAGGCCGATCCGCTCCACGGCGGTTCCCGGCACGAAGTCGTCGTCCCGGATGTCCGCCATGCGCCGTTTGACCGTGTGTGTCCTGTCCATGCAGCAAGCCTACCGCACCTCGTGTTCCACGTCCAAATCCGCATGGCTACCTCCGGCGCAAGGGTAGCTTGGCTTCAGAGATTCCACGCAAGTGCTCAGGATACGTCCCTATTCCCAAAACACCAAGAATGAAGACTTGACCCCAGCCAGCACTAAGGCGACGCGACACTAGTACTTGCTTGCGTAAGTAAGCGCCATGCCGGACTGCGGCTAGACCGTAGTTCCCGCGGCGCAAACGCCGTGAATGCTAGATGGGTTAGGTATTTTGTTGGCAAACAGCGGCTCAACTTACTGGCTACGGACTGATCGTCTGCAGGAGGTCAAGCGCCTTCCGCTGCTGGGGGTCGGGGGTGGTCACCATCGTGAATGTCGATTCGT
>CAZBWD010000176.1:0-3726 GCA_964495585.1 uncultured Thermotogae bacterium | reverse complement strand
CGGGTACGGCAGTCGTGTCCTCGGCATCGTGAATCCCTCCTCGTTCAAGTCTTAAAGTGTCCACGAAACCGGGTCAACTCCAGTGTCTCTTGTCCGTGGTCCTGCTTCGCCGTCTTCCTTCTTCCTTCGAGCAAATCGCTACGAGGCGGTCGGTAGTCCTCCGCTGCATCTCGCAACCTGCTGCAGCGCTCTTCACTCCCACTCCCCCCGCGCCGCCTTCAGTGCCTCACCAGCGGCGCGTTGCATGAAGGTCAGATCGGAAGCGAGCGTGATGAGCCGGAATCCGCGTTCGATGTATCGGCGGGCGGTCGGGGCGTCGACAGCGAAGATGCCCAACGGAACTCCGGCACGCTCGCATGCTTCCCGCACGGTCTCGGTCCGGGTTTCAACTTCCGGGTGCGTCGTCTGTCCGAGCAGTCCCAGGCTGCCGCTCAGGTCGAGCGGGCCGACCAAGATCGCACCGATTCCCGGAACGCACACGATCTCCTCGACGTTGTCGACGGCGGTCTTGTGTTCGACCTGCAGCACTAGCAGGAGCCGATCGTTGATCGTTTCGACGTACTCCGCGAACGTGGCTCCGTATCCTTGCGCACGGGTGATGCCGACGCTGCGCTCCCCGAGCGGCGGGTAGTACGCGCTCCGCACGGCGCGCTGCGCGTCGTCGGCGGTCCTGACCTGCGGCACAACGAGTCCGTCACACCCCGTGTCGAGCGCCTTCTTGAACCAGACCTCGGCGTTCTCCGGGATGCGGACCAGACACGGCACCCGCCCGCCGACGGCCTGGATCAGCATCTGAACCTCGGTGAAGCCCAGCGGCGCGTGCTCCGCCTCGATCCACAGGAAATCGAACCCGACGAGCGCCATCGCCTCCGCGACATCCGGCGACGCGGCACTCACGATCGATCCGATCAGCGTCTCCCCACGCTCCAGCCGCTCCCTCAGATTGCCCTGTGACATGTGTTCCTCCCATCCGATCGCCGCCACGCGGATCCCACCTTCCCGCGAGACCCGCCGCTTCGACCCCCCATTTTACCTTGGCCTCGGCACCGCGGCGTCCCCGAAACACCCCCTGCCCGCTCACGCGCTTCTGCAAAGCCGGCTTTGCAACGGCCATTAGCGATCTGCCTCGTCGAACCACCCTTCTCAGCATCTTCTCGTCTTGCAACCTGGTCCATCGGGCCCTCAGATCGAGCGTGGTATGGGGATACGGTGAGAGCCGCACAGCCGCGAAAGGGACGAGGCCCGGCTTGACGGCTAGGGAAGATGGAGGTATCCTTCCATAGCGCCGAATAGGGTTCTATTCGCCTGTTCGAAGCATGTAGATGGGGACTCGCGACATCCGACTGTCAGGAAGGAGGCAAGATGCTCGGGGAAAAGGTCAGACACTACCAAGGCAAGAACACGGATCTGGGCAGTCTCAAGGGCAAGATTGAGGAGTACCTCAAGAACGACGGGTTCAAGATCCAGTCCTCTCCGCCCAGTCCTCACGGTGTGGTGATCCAGGCGCGAAAGGACGGGTTCCTCCGCTCAATCATCACAGCCGACCGGGCCTTCACCATCATGATCGATGGGGAACCCAACAACTTTACGGTCAGAATGGGCATTGGGCGTTGGTTGAGGCACCTTGGCGTCACAGCGGCGGAGGCGCTCCTGCTGTCGGAGCTCTTCATTCTTGTGGATGTCCCGGAAACGCTCTGGAACCTCGAGGTGGAGAGCAAGATCCTGAAGAAGATCGATGCCCTCGTCGGCGAGGCCGGGGCGACGACGTAGCTAAAGGCAGGCTGCCAGGCAAGACCGCTCACCGAAACCGCTCTCCTGGGGGTTGTGCAGGGTCAGATCTTTACTTTTGACCTCGTCTGGATAGTGCCATCCAGCTCTTCGTCGCTACACATTCCCGCGTGGCATCGACGAGCCGCGCCTCGGGCTCGACTGAGTCTCACGAGCTCACGGCCTTCCCGCTCGCCTCGGACGCTCCGCCGCGGGCCGGCCGGTGGTCTTGCGCTGCGTCTCGCGCAGCTCGGCGATCGCTTGCTCGACTTCGTCATCGGTCGGCTTGCGGTGAAGCCGGTGCTCCAGGTTCCGCGCCGTTCGTTGACGTAGTCGCTTGTCTTCACGTCCCATGATGCCCCCTTTTCACCATTTCGGATTTCGGGGATTATGCGCTGCGGGTAACGCCCGGGACCAGTCGCCCGTACAATGGGCCCCGCGACTCAAGGAGGGTCCATGCCCGAACTGCCGGAGATCACCTGCCGTGCCCGAGAGATGAACGCGGCGCTTCCCGGTCGCAGGATCGACGCCGTCGAGGTGTTGCAGCCCAAGTGCCTGAACGCCCCCACCGAAACGTTCCGTAAGGGTCTCGTCGGCGCACAGATCGCCGGGGTCACGCACCGCGGCAAGTGGCTGTTCGTCGAGACGAGCCAAGGCCACCTTCTGATCAATATGGGGATGGGCGGGGAGCTCCTGCTCATCCCGCGCGACAGGCTCCCGGAGAAGTGGCGGGTGCGGTTCGACCTCGACAACGACAAGGTCCTCTCGATCAACTTCTGGTGGTTCGGTAACACGCACTACGTGAAGTCGGGGAAACTCGCCGAGCACAAGGAAACGGCCAAGCTCGGCCCGAGTCCGCTCGATCTCTCAATGCAGGAGTTTACAGACTTGCTCGCAGGGCGGCGCAGCGGAATCAAGTCGTTCCTCTTGGACCAGTCAAAGATCGCGGGGATCGGCAACGCCTACATACACGACGTCCTGTTCCGCGCCGGGCTCCATCCACTTCGGTCGATCCCGACGCTCTCAGCCGCCGAGATCGAACACCTCTACGATGCGATCCACATCGAACTGTCGCGGAGCATTGACAAGGGCGCGGCATGGTACGAGGTGGACCTGCACGGCAAGCCGGGCGGGTTCACTGCCGAGGACCTGCTCGTCGGGTACCGCGATGGCAAACCGTGCCCGACGTGCGGGACGACGATCGAGAAGATCAAGACCGGCAGCACGGCGAGCTTCATCTGTCCCACCTGTCAGCCCGCCATTTGAGCTTGCGGTATTCGTCGCGGCGCTTGCCTACGACTTGAGGTACCTCTTCAAGTCACGGTAGAAGTTCTCGTGCCCACCGATGGCATAGATGTAGACCAGTCCTGCCTTTTCGTCCGGTTCGTAGGCAAGAAGGTAGAGCGATCCCATGTACCCAAACTTCTGAACCCGAACGCCCGCAAGATCGCCGGTCTTCATCTCTCCACTTTCGGGGTTGCGGCAGATGAGCCGGACCTGTTGGTCGATTGCCTCTTGTAGTCCAGCAGGGAGTTTCTTCTTGATGCGATTGAACTTGGACGTTGTCTTGGGTTGGTAGGTCACGGCTGTTGCTTGAACTCGTAGTCCTCAACATCGCCGCTTTCCATCTGCTTCTTGGCTTCCAGGATATCGGCCCGGAATTGCGGGTGAAGTTCGAAGTAGCTCTTCACGAACGACTCGATGGCAAGCCGCACAACGTTGCTCGCAGTTCGTTGCTCAATGGCCGCAATCTCATCGATTCGTCTCTGCAAATCCGAAGGTACCTTCGTAGAAACAGTACGATTGGTCATCGCATCCTCCTCTCCCAAGGATACAATAGCACGTTTGGTCTACTTTGTCTACCGAGGGTTCGCCCTTGCGTCTCATGTATTCTCGCGAATCGTCGGAAACGCCGCGGGGTACGTGGTCGCCGGCGTTGCCTTCTTCCTGTGGACCGAG
>CAZBWD010000175.1:0-3763 GCA_964495585.1 uncultured Thermotogae bacterium | reverse complement strand
AAAGTGGCATGACGGCTCACGTCCTCATGCTCATCTCTCAATGAGAGAAGACTGGAGTCCGAAACGCGACAGAAAGGCCGATCCATCCGACCTTTTTTGGTTGCCGGAACCACATGAGACCGGTATACTCGGACCTCAGACAGGGGGTGAGATCACCTCGATGGACTACGGACCGATTGGCGTCCTGGCCGGCGGGGACTCCCCCGAGCGGGCGGTCTCCCTGATGTCCGGCGAGCAAGTCACCCGCGCGCTGTGCGGTCTCGGGTACTCTGCGACCCTGATCACGATCGACGGGCTCGATGGCCTGGTCGGTGCCCTCTCCGGGGTGAAGACCGCCTTCAACTGCCTGCACGGTGGCGCCGGAGAGGACGGGACGGTCCAGCTCCTCCTCGAGGTCCTCGGCCTCCCCTACCCGGGCTCCGGCCCTCGGGCGAGCGCCCTGTGCATGGACAAGCCCCGCGCAAAGGAAGTCCTCACCCGCCGAGGGATTCCCGTGCCGCCCGGCACGGTCTACAACGGCGGGGCGATCACGCCGTTCTGCGAGCAGGCCCTCTCCGACTACGGCCTTCCCCTCGTCCTCAAGCCCTGTAACCAGGGCTCGAGCGTGGGGGTAAGGATCGCCGATCACACAAATGACCTCGCCGACACGCTATCTGAGGGCTTCGCGCGGTTCGGCCCGCTCCTCGTCGAGGCGTACATCCCCGGCCGCGAGCTGACAGCGGGGATCCTGCGCATCGAGGGGATAGAACAGGCGCTGCCGCTCGTCGAGATGCGGCCGAAGACGCGGTTTTCACACTACAACTACGAGGCGAAATACACAAACGGCCTCACCGAGTTCCTGGTCCCCGCTCCGCTCGACGAGGCCGCGACCCGGCGCGCTCAGGAGGTCAGCCTGGCTGCGCACCGCGCCTTGGGCTGCAGCGGCTTCTCACGCATCGACCTGCGTCTGGGCGAGGACGGGACGCCGTACGTCCTCGAGGCGAACACCCTGCCCGGCATGACGCCGATGAGCGACCTCCCTCGCGCGGCAGCCGCCGTGGGGATTTCGTTCAACCAACTCGTGGCCTTGATGCTCGAGACCGCGACCCCAAAGGAGGCAGCATGAACATCAAGTGGATCGGCCATTCGTGTTTCCTGATCGAG
This sequence comes from uncultured Thermotogae bacterium, assembly GCA_964495585.1. GTDB lineage: Bacteria > Bipolaricaulota > Bipolaricaulia > UBA7950 > UBA9294 > CAZBWD01. The sequence goes on along the minus strand of CAZBWD010000175.1, from coordinate 2,620 downwards.
GGCAAGGAGGGAAAGGTCCTCACCGACCCGTTCAATGAGGGGATCCCGTACCACGCCCCGGACGCCGTGGTGGACGTCGTCACCGTGAGCCACGAGCACTTCGACCACAACGCCGTCGACCGCGTGAAGGGGAATCCTGCGATCGTGCGGGGGGACGGCCCGCACACTGCCGCAGGGATCTCCTTCGAGGGCATCCCGTCGTTCCACGACGAAGAGAAGGGCGCGAAGCGCGGAAAGAACACGATCTTCGTCTTCACGATCGAGGGGATCCGACTCGCCCACCTCGGCGACCTCGGACAGCCGCTCACCGAGGCGCAGAAGAAGGCCCTCTCCGGGGTCGAGGCCATGTTCATTCCGGTTGGCGGGTACTTCACGATCGGCCCCGAGCAGGCGCTCGACGCGATCCGGGCGCTGCCCAAGCTGAAGGTCGTCTTCCCGATGCACTACAAGACAGACCGCCTCGGCTCGGATTTCCCGATCGCCCTATTGGACAAGTTCACGCAGCGGGTGCAGAATATCCGCAAGATCGGCCGCTCGGAGGTCTTGCTCTCGCGGAACACCCTCCCCGGTCAAACGGAGGTCTGGATCCTAGACTATGCCTAACGTATCGGAACGGACGCAGGTACTGAAGGGTTCACCCATTCGCCGGCTCGTCCCGCTGGCGGTCGCCGCCAAGAAGCGGGGGATCCACGTCTACCACCTGAACATCGGCCAGCCGGACATCCCCACGCCCCGCTCATTCATGAACGGGATCCGCAACGCCGACATCGACGTCTTGTCCTACGCGCCGGCGCCCGGAATCCCCGAGGCGATCGATGCGCTCCTGCGGTTCTACGGCGACATGGGGGCGCGGCTCTCCGAGGACGAGCTGCGGGTCACCATCGGGGGCAGCGAGGCATTCGCCTTCGCCCTGCAGGCGACCTGCGATCCCGGGGACGAAGTCCTGATCCCCGAGCCGTTCTACCCGAACTACTACGGGCACGCAGTCGTGAATGGGATCAAGGTCATCCCGATCACGACAACGATCCAGAACGGCTTCCACCTGCCGCCGATCGACGAGATCGAGGCGCTCGTAACCCCGCGCACCCGGGCGATCCTCTTCTCGAACCCCGGCAACCCCACCGGCGTGGGGTACACCCACGAGGAGCTCGAGGCCGTGGCCGATCTCGCGCTGCGGCGCGACCTGTTCATCATCTCCGACGAGCCGTACCGCGAGCTGATGTACGAGGGCCACGCGACGAGCATGCTCGAGTTCCCGCAGCTGCGCGAGCACGCGATCCTCGTCGACTCGATCTCCAAGCGGCTCTCGGCGTGCGGGGCCCGGATCGGCTGCCTGGTCACGCGCAACCGTGAGCTCATGACCTCGATCAACAAGCTGTGCATGATCCGCCTGTCCGCGCCGACCTTCGAGCAGCTCGGCCTGGTCGCGTTCCTCAACGACCCCGGCTACAAGCAGGAGATCGGGGCGATGCGGACCAAGTTCCATTCCCGCCGCGACATGCTGTGCGAGGCACTGCAGTCGATCCCCGGCGGCATCTGCCACAAGCCCGAGGGCGCGTTTTACGTCTTTGTCAAGTTCCCCCAGCTCGACGACTCCGAGGAGTTCGTCAAGTTCATGCTGAACGACTTCAACCTCGACGGCGAGACGACGATGGTCGCCCCCGGGGCCGGCTTCTACGCCACCCCCGGCAAGGGCGCCGACGAGGTGCGGATCGCCTACGTCCTCGAAGAAAGGAAGCTTGTCCGCGCGGTCGAGGTCCTCAAGGCGGGGATCGAGGCCTACGTCAAGCAGCGGCAGAGCGTCGCGGCGACCGCTGGATGAGGGAACGGCTCGACAAGGTCATCAAAGAGCGCCGCCTGATCCGCAGCCGCTCACGTGCGCAGCGGATGATCGAATCCGGCCGGGTGAGGGTGAACGGCCAGATCGTCACCCGACCCGGGCACCCGATCGACCCCGAGGCGCAGATCGAGATCCTCTCCCGCGAACCCTACGTCAGCCGCGGCGGTGAGAAGCTCGAGGCGGCCCTCGAACGGTTCCGTATCGACCCCAAGGGCCGCGTCTGTCTCGACATCGGCGCCTCCACCGGCGGGTTCACCGACTGTCTCCTTCAGCACGGGGCGGCGAAGGTCATCGCGATCGACGTCGGTCACCACCAGCTCCACCCCAAACTGCGCGCCGACCCTCGCGTGGTCGTGCGCGAGGGGGTGAACGCCCGCTACCTTGCACCCCGGGACGTCGGCGAGCCGGTCGAGCTCGTGACGATCGACGTCTCGTTCATCTCGCTCAAGCTTGTCCTCCCGCCGCTCGTCGAGATCATCAAATCCCAGACCGACCCGGCTGTGGACGACCTGATCGGCTGCGAACTCATCGCGCTGGTCAAGCCGCAGTTCGAGGTGGGGAAGGAGAGATTGCCGGACGATGGCGTGGTGAAGGACGCCGCTGTGCGGGCCGCCGTCCTGGACGATCTACGCGCCTTCGTCGAAGCGCGGACCCCCTGGCGGCTTCTTGATACGATCGAATCGCCGATCCCTGGCGAGAAGGGGAACGTCGAGTTCCTCGTCCACCTGCGCTAGTGTCGTGTCCGACAAATGCCATGCAACAAGACACACAACGTGATAT
>CAZBWD010000174.1:0-3771 GCA_964495585.1 uncultured Thermotogae bacterium | reverse complement strand
GAACATCCCGAAGGGACGGGCCTCGAGCCCCCCGTTTCCGACGCACGGCGCGTTCCTCCTCTCGGGCCGGAAGTTCCTCATCCTGGAGGACCCCAACACGTCAGCGCTTCTCGGAAAGCAGATGAAGCGAGCATTCCTCATCCCGCTCCTGTTCCCAGAGGCCGAGGCGATGATGGTGACAGCGTTTGCCGAAGTCGGATGAGGAGACGGGAATGAACATCGAACACGTCGGCCTGTACGCCAGGGATTCCGCTGCGTTGGCGGATTGGTACACGGAGGTCTTCGAGCTGCGCGAACTTGACCGGATCGAAAGGCCGGATCGGCAGCCGGTGGTCTTCCTTCAGGGCGAGACAGGAGCGGTGCTCGAGATCCTGCCGACCGAGGCTGAGGCAGTCGTGCACGAGCTGGACCAGCCAGGGTACACGCACCTCGGCATCCCGGTCGCCAACCTCGAGGCGGCGCGGGCCCGGCTCAAACGACACGGGATCGAGATGCACGGGGTGCGCACCACGAGCAATGGCTGGACGATAGGGTACTTCGCCGATCCCGAGGGGAACCTCCTTGAGCTCATCGAGCGGTAGCCCCAAGGCAGGCGGCGCGGCTCTCGGCCGCCTGGTCGTCTTCCCGTCCCGCTGCCGCGGGTGCCGCAGCTGTCAGCTGGCCTGCGCGTTTTCCCGAACTGGGGAGTACAACCCGTCGCGGTCCTGCATCGACCTCGAGCGCGACGCAAAGACCGAGAGGACGGCGCCGATGATCCATCCCTTGTCCTGTGATCTGTGCGGCGGAAGGCCAGCGTGCGTCGAGGCATGCGCCTACGACGCCCTCACGTATGAGCCGACGCCGCGGATCGAGGTGTGGTTCTAAGGAGGCAGGATGGCGGAACACAGCGAGCGCACGTGGCACGTCGACCTGACGAACGGCCGGGCGTGGATCGAAGAAGCCCCGCACGAGACGGTCGCCCCGTTCCTTGGGGGCTCGGGGTACGGCTGGCGGCTGCTTGCCGACGCACTCGTCCCCGGCATCGGCCCCCTGGGCCCTGACAATGTCGTCGTCCTCAATCCCGGAGTCCTCGTCGGCACACGCGCCGTTGGGGCATCCAAGCTCACGGCTCTGACCAAGTTCCCGACGATCGCCTCGGCCGACCACCGGTATACCGTCGGCTCATGCACAGGCGGCGGCCGCTACTTCGCGCTTGGGCTGCGTCAAGCGGGGTGCGATCGGCTCGTGATTCGCGGCCGGTCGGATCATCCGGTGGTCATCGCCGTCCGCGACGGCGGGCCGTCGATCGAGGACGCCTGCGACCTCTGGGGGCGGGGGATCGAAGAGACGACGGCGCGCCTCGTCGCCCACGAGGGACGGTACGCCGGGGTCCTCGCCATCGGCACCGGCGGTGAGCGGCAGGTGCGAAATGCGCTGGCGATCATCGACCGGACCAACTCGCTCGGCCGGGGCGGGCTGGGGGCTGTCTTGGGGGCGAAGAACGTCAAGGCGGTGGCCGCCCACGGAACCGGCGGAGTTCAGGTCGCCGACCCGTCACGCTACGAGGCGGTTTCGAGCGAGCTGCGCGCCCGGGTCCTCGCCTGGCCGCGGCGCGCCCACTGGATTGAACTTGGCCTGGCCGCGGGGTGGGACACCTTCAAGCACACCCAGAACCCTGGGATCTGGCCCAAGGATCGATGGGACGCGCTCTACGGCGAGAAGAAGCGGCTTGAGTCGTTGCGCGCGGTGATTGCGTGCACTGCTTGTCCACTGAGCTGCCGGCTGCGCTGGGAAATCCCCGGCGGGGAGTTCGACGGCGAGCAGGGCCTGGGATCACCCTACAGCAAGAGCGCAACCTCCGGACAGTTGCTCGGGATCGAGGACGATCGAAAGATGATCCACCTCGTCACGCAGGCCAACAGAGATCTGGGGATCGACTTTTACACGACGACCCGGTTGATCGACTTCGTCACGCGCATGTACGAGGCGGGACGGATCTCGCGCCAACAGGCAGGCATGGACCTGTCGCGGGACTACGCGACCTACGCGCGCTTGTTCCGGATGACGGCCGACCGGGAGGGGATCGGGGACGTCCTTGCTGACGGCTGGTACCGGGTGCAGGAGGAGTTTGGCCTCGATCCGCAGGAGTACGGGTACGCCGGCGTGTGCAAGGGGATCGATTTCATCTACGACGCGCGTCCCTCCCGCTTCCACCCGCTGATGATGAGCTTCTTCACGCGGCCGCGTCCGCACCACGGCGGCTCGCACACACGGACCAACTCTCGCGGCAAGACGCTCGAGGAGATCCGCGCGCAGGTCGAGCACTGGGACCTGCCGGAAGAGGCGATGGCGCGCATCTTCTCGGAGACGCCATACGCCGGGAGGTTCAACGTCGGACGGTACACAAGCCACATGGAGGACCTGATGCGCGTCAAGAACGCGCTCGGGATATGCACGATCTACACGTATCAGGCGCTCCTCTTCGCTGATGACATGGCGCGGCTGTACAGCGCCGCAACCGGGGAGCAGGTTTCCGTGCGCGAACTGGTGACGCGTGGCGAGCGGATCAGCAACGTGGCGAAGCTCCTGAACGTGCGCGAGGGGTTCACGCGCGCTGACGACCGTCCGCCCGACGCGTGGTTCCGCCCAATGCACGCCCCGGAAGGGACGATCGAAATGGAGGACTACTTCCAGACGCACGTCGTCACGCGCGGGGACGTCGAGCGGATGCTCGACGATTACTACGACGAACGCGGCTGGGCGAAGGACACGGGAACGCCGACTTCGCAAACACTGCGACAGCTCGGCCTCGAGGAAGTGACTCGGACAACAAAGGAGTGACATTGCCCACACAGAAGAGGAAGGACGACGTGAAACAGAAGATTACCGGGATCATCCCGCCGCTTCTCACCGCGTTCAAGGCGAACGGTGACTACGATCCTGCGGCGCAGAAGGAGATCGTGGCCTACCTCGCTCCCAAGGTTCAGGGGTTCTATGTTTGCGGCACGTACGGCGCGGGGCCGCTCATGACGGGGGAAGAGCGCAAGCGCGTCGCAGACGACGTCATCCATCAGGTCGGCGACCGCCTTCCCGTCATCATCCATGTCGGCGGCTGCTCGACCCGCTCGGTGGTCGACCTGGCGCGACACGCGGAGAGCATCGGCGCTCCGGCTGTGGCTGCGGTCCCGCCGACCTACTACGGATTCGACGACGACGCGGTCGAGCGCCACTTCCACGCCCTGGTCGATGCGGTCTCGATCCCCGTCTTTGTCTACAACAACCCCAAGACGACCGGCGTTTCGGTGAGTCCGAAGCTCCTTACGCGACTCGCCGCGGCCGGGGTGCGGGGAATCAAGGATTCAAGCTTCGACGCCATCGTCTTCTGGAGGTTCGTCGCGGCGGTGACCGATCCCGACTTCATGTTCGTCATCGGCACCGAGGCGCTCGTCCTTCCTGCGGTAAGCATGGGAGCGCAGGCCGCGGTGTGCGGCCTTGCGAACGCCATTCCCGAGCCGGTTGTTGAGCTGTTCCAGGCGGTCGAGGGAGCGGATCTCAAGAAGGCGGCCGCGCTTCAGGCGACCGTGTCGAAGATGCGGGATATCATGCACTTGGCGCCGACGCTGCCGATGATCCAGGCGGTGCTGCGTGCGCGCGGCGTGAACGCCGGCTATTCGCGGCTGCCGTTCGCCCTGCCGGAGAAGCCGCTCGTCGAGCGGGCGGTCGGGGAATTCAAGGCGCTGGGGGTGCGGTTCTGAGGAGGGAGCATGCGTGTTGTGCTCGTGAGCTCGCGAT
>CAZBWD010000173.1:0-3807 GCA_964495585.1 uncultured Thermotogae bacterium | reverse complement strand
ACCTGCGCCGCGGATGAGCCCCCACCGCCCGCCCCGCCGGGCGAAGAGGACGGAGGAGCCGATCCCCGCAGCCAGAGGCAGGAGGACCGGGAGCCACCGTCCCCCGCCCACCAGCCGCGCCGTCCCCCACGCCACGACAAAGACGAGCCCCGCCCCGAGTGCGATCCTCACCCACTGTGCGATGACCCGTCGCTCCGGGGCGAGGTACCGCCGCAGGTAGAGCGCGAGGATCAACGCGTCGACCGCCCCGGAGATCGAAGTGGCGAGCGCCAGGCCGCCCACCTTCATCGGACCGACGAGCAGCAAATCGAAGGCGACGTTCGCCGCCATCGCGAAGACCGACGCGACGAGCGGCACGCGGGTCCTCCCGAGCGCATAGAACGCCCGCGTGAACAGGAAGACCAGCCCGTAGGGGAAGACCCCCGCCAAGTAGAAGAAGAGAGCATTCCCCGTCCGCAGCGCGTCGACAGGGGTGAAGCTCCCGTGCTCGAACAGGAGCCGGATGACGCCCGGCCCGATCGCGTACAGGCCGACCATCGCCGGCAGGAGGATGAACGCCGTCGAACTGATCCCGTCGGTGAGTCGGGCGGCAAACCGCTTCCCATCGCCACGGGCCAGATCCTCTGAAAAGCGGGGCAGAAGCGCAGTGGCGATGCTCACGGCGAAGACCCCGAGCGGCAGCTGGAACAGACGCGTCGCGTACTGCAACGCGGAGATCGCTCCGCTCTCGAGGTAGGAGGCGATCTTGTTGTCGACGAGGAGATTGACCTGCGTCACGGCGAGACCGACCACGGCGGGAAGCATCAGCCGGGCCATCGACCGGATCCCGGGGTGCAGCGGCCAGACGGTGAACCGGAAGCGGAACCCGGTCCGAAGGAGGGCCGGAACCTGATAGAGGAGTTGCCCCGCGCCTCCGACGAGCGCACCGAGGGCGAGCCCCTCGATCGGCCGGCGCGGGAAGCACGGCGCGAGGACGAGGGCACCGGCGATCATCCCGAGGTTGAACAGGACCGGGGCGAACGCCGCAGGGAAGAACCGGTGGTGCGCGTTCAGGATCCCCATGAACACCGCGGCGAACCCCACCAGCGCGATGAACGGGAACAGGATCCGCGCGAGGTGGATCGACAGGGCGAGCCGCTGCGGGGGAAACCCGCTCGCCAGAAACGGCAGGTAGAGCGGCGCGAGGAGGATCCCCGCAGCGACGACAAGCGGAAACAGGAGGAGCAGAAGCGAGAGGAGGTTGCTCGCAAACCGGTCGGCATCGGTCCCGGCGATCCGGGACTCGGTATACACCGGGATGAACGCGGTCGACAGTGCCCCCTCGGCGAGGAGTTGACGCAGGAAGACCGGAAGGAAGAAGGCGATGAGAAAGGCGTCATAGACGCCACTCGCCCCGAAGCGGTCGGCGATCGCCGCGTCGCGGAACAGCCCGAAGACCCGCGAGATCCCGGTCGCCAACGCCATGACCAGGATGTCGCGCGCCAGGCGCCTCATGAACCGGTGGGAACCAGAAGCAGACCCACCGCGATCTTGCCGCCGCTCGAGATCTCCCGGTAGGTGGCACCGTCCTTGAAGACGAGCGAGCTCGAGTGCCCCCCGTCGAAGGCGATCGCGTCCTTCACTCGCACGGGAAGCCGGTGCAAGAGCGCCAGGAGGTCAGCAAAGTCCGCCCCCACGCTGTCCTGGCTCTTCACGACCGTCAACAGGATCAACCCGCCGTAGTAGTCCGTCGCGAGCACGCTGCGCGCCGCAAGCCCGCTCACGAGGTAGGAGTCGCGCTTGAAGCTCTCCGCTGCGGGATCGAGGACGTCGTTTCCCCCCGAGATGAGCAGCGGCCCCGCGCTCACCGCGTCCGCCGTGAGGAGGTCCCCTTGGTCGAGGGTGTAGCCGACGCTCACCTGTTCCCCGACCTCCCGGCCGGACAGGCGGGAAAGTCCGGTCCCACAGGCGACCAAAAGACCGGTCGAGCGGTCATCGATCACGAACGGGCCGTCCTGAATCGCCGTGACGCAGCCATCACGCAGCTTCACCACGCGGAAGGTCTGCGAGGACCCCCACGTAATCGTGCCGCTGTAGCCCGCCGTGTAGGCGACGACCTCGTTTGCGCCGATCGGCTGGTTGACGTCGTCGATCGGAATCCGCTCCGTCCCGGCCCGCAGGTACAGGGAGGCGTTGGGGTTGAAGAAGTCGAGCCGGCCGAACAGGTCGATCCCCAGCGCGGCACGCCGCGCGTAGTTGGAGCTCAGGATCTGGCCGCCAATGATCAGAAGGCCGATCGGCAGGTCGGTCGAAGGGTCGAAGAAGTTGGCGTTGATCCCCGCGACCGCGCCGCGCGCCCGGGCCATCGCGGCGAGCGAGGCGAGCGTCCCGAGCCCCGACTGCGGGATGGCGGGAACCAGGCGGTAGTTACTCCGCCAGTCCTCCACGTACAGGTAGTGGACCCGCACCGGACCGTGGCCGAGGTCGGTTTCAAGGTCGTGCTCGGTGACGTGAGGGAGGATCTCGTCCTGCGTCTCGATCGCAGCCGGCTCGTCGAAGGAGAAGGAGACCGAGTAGAAGCCCGGCTCCTCCATCCGCTTGATCCGCGGCTGCATCGCGCCGGACCGCTCGATCACGAGATCGACGCACGAGCCGTCCGCCGCCTCCAGGCTCACCCCGGTGACCGGTCCGCCGGCGACGGCGACCCGACGCGGGGCGGTCGCGAGGACACAGTCGTAGAATCGGAGAACGAGCGTTCCCGTTCCGAAGCGGATCTGCTCGTAGGGGACGAAGGCATCGAACCGCACGACGACGGTGCCGCCGGACGCCTCCATCCCGGTCAAGAGATGGGGCTTGCACTCGACATAGATCTCATCCCCGACGGTGTGGCGCTGCGCGCCGACCAGGGCGACGAGCTCATCGAGCGGCGCGTAGCGGACTCCATCGATCAACGGGAAATGGTCGGTGGAAAAGAACCGCTTCCCCCCGTCCCAACGAAGGACAACCCCTCCCTCTTCCTCCACGTAGGCGGTCTCCACGCCGAGCCGCAGGCCGAACACCCCAAGCGGGACGAGGAGCGTACCTGCCTGCGTGATCGGTGGAGGCGAAAGCGGCACGGCCTGATCATTCACGAAGATCGAGGTGTCGCCCCACGCCCCGAATGCGAGGGAAAGGAGCAGCATCCCGGCGACGCAAGCGACCGCCCCGCGCCTCATGCGGGCTACGCCTCCTCGGAGGAGTCCTCCTTGGCCTGAGCTTCCGCGTCGACGCGGATCCGAAGCTCGACAGAGATATCCTTGTACAGGTTGACCGTCACGGCGTGCGCCCCGATCGTCTCGATCGGACGCTCCATCTGCAGGCGCGAGGCCTCGATCGCCTCCCCGGTCTCCTCCCTGATCCGGGAGACGACGTCCTCCGACCGTACCGACCCATACAGGCGGTCATCGTCGTGCGCCTTGCGCACGAAGACGAGCGTACGGTCAGCGAGGACGTCCCGCAACCGCCGGGCCTTCTCCTCCCGCGCCTCGAGCTCCGCCTCGTGTGCGGCCTTGGCCTTGGCGTAACGGGCGATGTTGTGGGGAGTCGGCTCGGTGGCGTACCCCTTCGGGAGGAGATAGTTCCGCGCGTAGCCGTCCGCTACGTCGACCACCTCCCCCACGTAGCCCAGAGACTCGATCGTCGTCGTCAACAATACCTTAGCGATGGTCATCACCCCTCTGTGGCAAACCACTCACCGACGGATTGTAGTGCCCTTGGGCTGTAGGGTCAAACCGCCGCATTGCCTCACCAAAAAAGTACTCGAAACGGGATCGTTGCCTCAGCTAAGGA